>JAYVOT010000142.1:0-9178 GCA_043757795.1 Chthonomonadaceae bacterium
GTTGCGGCTTCCGCAAGTCGATCCGTGCCGGATCTGTGAGCGGCATTCGTCATGACGGCGCGACCGCCGAACCCCTCCACAACGCGAGCTATTTCCAGGTCGGGCGTCGCGATCACCGTTTCCTCCAGAAGAACGGACTGTTGCGCGCGTTCCCAGACTCGCTGGATCATGGTCTTTCCCAAAAGATCGACAAGCGGCTTGTTCGGGAGTCTAGTGGCCGCGAGGCGGGCAGGAATAATTCCGATAATGTAGGGCTTCATCAGGTTTTTTGAAATCGCGATCCAGTCAGATTTTCGGCTGCAACGGCGCTAAAACATAAATATGCGAAAAAGGTTGCAAACTCCAAATTAGTGTACCCGAAATATAGGGGTGTCTTAAAATACGGAGTTTTCAGAAAACCCGGGCTAACGCATCGAAATTCCCCATAGATTTGACTAGTTATTTAATATAACCACGTAATTCTACATATTCTGCGGCTCTTATTTGCACCGGTTGCGGTTTTGATTCATTTGAATGCGGTCGCTCTGCAAAATATCGCAAGTCAACTTGGCGCTAGGCGCGGGTTGCCGTCTCAATCTCCGAAGCAGGAATCGACGCCTCGACCACAGAACTTTACTGCGATAGTTTCCTGTCCGAAACGTTTTTGAACCGTCAGACACGCTCAACGCAGGCAAAACTAGTGCAACTATGTTCTGCACGGTGAGTCTAATCGTCCTATATGAGCTATCATATTAGGGATGATGAATGTTGCGGAGAAAGAGTTCCGCGCGGAGTCATCCGCCGGAAAGGGGGATTTACAGGCCTATGTCGAGTTGCAAACGCATTCATACTACTGCCATCGTTGCGATTCTCAGCCTGGCGATCGCTTCGCCCCTGTCGGCGCAGTCGCCCGAAGAGTTGTTGGGAGCCGCTTCAGCCCTATTTGGAGCGCAGAAGTATTCCGACGCCGCTCAAAAACTCGACGCCTTCCTCACCTCCTCGCCAAAGCATCCTAAAGCGGGTCTCGTCGCCTACACTCTCGGGAGATGTCGTTCGGAATTGAAGCAGTTTCCACTTGCGATCCCCGCCTATGAAAAAGCCATTGCTTCCGGAACGACAGCAATTCTGCCTCAATCCCAACTTGGACTTGGCGAAGCCGCCCTGCTATCTAAGCAGTACGCAAAAGCGGCTGTCGCACTGGAAGCCGCTGTCAAACTTGACTTGAAGCCGGAGCAGGAGCCTGTCGCCTGGAGCTGGTTGGCGCAGTCCGATTTTCGTTTGCAACGCTTTGCACAGGCGGAAGCCGCTTACTCTAAAGTTTTCCAGAGCTATCCCGATTCCGACCTGAGCGGAGAGGCCTACTATGGAGCCGGTCTCTCCGCGCTCAAGCTCAAGAAAAACGAGAAGGCGAAACGGAACTTTCTGACGTTCATTGAAAAACGCCCCAACAGCGACACTCGCGCGGCGGCGATGCTCTCCATCGCTCAAATTGATCTGGCCGCGAAGCGCCCCCTCGACGCGATGTCTGAGTTCAAATCTCTGTTGAAGCACATTGCAAGCAACCCGAAAAACTCAAAGTTGCAACCTGATGCGGAAGACGGTCTCATTCAATCCCTATTGGAGTTGAAATACTTCGACGAAGCGAGCGGAAGACTGGAGAGCGCAGTGAAACGACTTGCTCCCGCAGACCCGCAGTTCTTCCGGGCGCAGCTCAGTCTTGGACATTGCAGATATCGAATCAAAACTTACGACGCCGCAGCGTCCGCTTTCATGTCAGCTTCTAAATCAGGCGAAGCGGAAGTTGCAAAGGAAGGCGGGTATTGGGCGGGCATCGCTCTGATAGCCGCAAAAAAACTTCCAGAAGCGGCAACGCAATTTACGCAGTTCGTGGAAAAATATCCCAGAGACGACCTTGCGATAAAAGCTCAATTGAAGGCGGCGGACGCTTATTACGATTTGAAACAGAATTCAAAGGCGAAAGCCGCTTATCAGGCGGTGATAGAGAGTCGTCCGCAGTCCTCCGAGGCGAACGACGCGAGGACCGCATTGAAAGAGTTGCAGGGCGAGCGGTCGCAAGGTTCGTTGGCGGCGGCTCGAAAGCTGTCGATAGAAAAAAAATGGCTTCAGGCTCAATCCGAACTCGCATCGCTGATTCAATCGAAGCCCGAAGCCTCCATTGCAGGCGAAGCGCACTATTTGCTGGGCGGAGTTTATGAAGCTCTCATGAAACCCGCTCTCGCCGCAGTCGCTTATTCAACGGCGCTAAAAATTCTTCCGGATGCGGAGTGGGCAGGCGGCGCATGGCAAAATTTATCCTGGCTCTATCTCGATCTCAAACAACCTGTGAATGCGGAGAAAGCGGCGCTTTCGGCTCTGGATCGGAAACCTTCGGGGGAGAACGAGATACAGACTCGCCTCGCTCTGACTCAGGCTCTTTTAGATCAGGAGAGATGGGACGCCGCTCTTGAGGCAAGCAAAGCCCTTCTTGAGAAAAAGCCGAATGAAGAGACGAGCGCCGCAGCGCTGGCGATTCAAGCCTCCGTTTTAGAGAAACTGGCTAAACCTGCTCAGGCTCTGGAGATTTATGAGCGACTGGTCGCGGATTATCCCAAGAACGAACGCTCTGCGGTTGCACTCCGACGCATCGCCGATGATCGAATTAAAGGCGAGAAGTGGGAGGAGGCGCAGAAGAGTCTTTCGCAACTCCTAATCGATTTCCCTAAATCTACTTATAAGTTGGAGGCTCGTTACGATCTCGGAAACGCGCTTTATCATCTCGAAAAATTCTCTGACGCGACTATTGAATATGACAGAACCGCCGAAGACAAAGAAGCGGGAGACCTCATCCCGGAGGCTCTCTACTGGGCGGGGGCAGCGTATGCCAAAGCGAACAAAAAAGACCCCGCTATCGACAGACTCTCCAAACTTGTGAGCAAATATCCCAAAAGCGAACACGTTCCCAATGCCAAAATTCGCCTTGCGGCTCTGAAGGCGCTCAAATAGAGCGATAGACGACACATTATATGTCAATGCAGTAGGTCATGTTTCCAATCTTAAGGACAAACGATGCATCTGAACCTCATCGAACTTTTCACAAAAGCAAGGGATGTCGCCATTCCGCTTTTAATTTGCTCTGTCATGGCGCTCGCGATTTTGTTGGAACGCCTGTACGCCCTGAATCGATATAGACAACTTGAAAAAGACGCTTTCGCCGTCTTGCAGACCTTGCTGGATCGAGGAGAACCCTTTCAATCGTCGGACCCCACCCTGCAAGGGGCGCCTATTATGCAGGTAATGGAAACTCTTGCACCGCTTAAGAACACCACCGAAGACTCGGTCTGGCAAGCCGCGGAGACCTCGGTCGCTCAACAGCGCCTTCGTTTTCGTCGCTATTTAAACACGCTCGCGACCATCGCGAGCATCGCGCCCTTCATCGGACTCTTCGGGACCGTTTTAGGAGTCATGCACTCGTTCGGCACGATGACGGCAGGAGGGCTGAACAGCCAGAAAATCACTGGAGACATTTCCGAAGCCTTGAGCGCTACGGCATTAGGATTGCTTGTCGCGATTCCCAGTCTCATCGCATACAACTTCCTGTTGGGGCAGATACAGGGGATGCTCGCGGATTTGCAGAGTCATGCGGCTCGGCTCATCCCGCTCCTCCCGCGAACCCCGTCTCGATGGAGATCGGAGGCTTAGATGCGAGCATTCACGACCAGAGAAGACGAACCTGTGGCGGAATTGAACCTCATTCCGCTCATCGACATCGCCCTGACTCTCCTCATCATCATGATGATAACGACGACTTTCATACGACAGCCGGGCTTCGCGCTCAAACTGCCTGAAGCTTCGACAAGACAGGGCGAGCCTGAAGCCCCCAAAGACATCACGATCGGAATCAACAGTTCCGGGGAATATTACATTGACGGCAGACCGCAGTCGGAACACGAGCTTATCGCCGCCCTCAAGACCGCCTATGACCTGAATCATGAGGTGAGAGTTCTGGTGAAGGGCGACAAAAACGTTCCTTACGGCAGAGTCAGCTCAGTAATGGATCTTATCAGTCAAGCGAATATCAAACATATCAACCTTCCGACGGATCCTAAACCTGGACAGTCTGCAACAACTCCCTGACAAAAGGAGAGGCGAAAAATGCGCATCGAACGCTGGTATTGGCTTTACGTTTTCTGTATCTGCTCTCTCATTATTCACGGCATCCTGGCTCTTTCCAACCGGAACGCCGGCGAGAAGGAAGCGGGCGTCAACACGGGCGGAATCGAAGTGACGATGGTTCCGTCTCCTGACCCTACGCCTGAAGCGAAGCCCGCCCCATCGCCGATTATTAAACCGGAGTCTGAGCCTAAGGCGAAGGCTGAAGTGAAAAATGATATCAAAGCGGAGCCGAAACGCGTCCGAACGCGAATCGCAGCCCCTGTCATTCCAATTCCGCGCAATTTCGCCTTAGCAAAGTCGCCAGCATTTATACATCGGAGAACTGTCGTCGTTGGAACGAATAAGACTGCTCCCAAAATCGAGCCGAAACCTGAATACAAGCCGGTTCTCGAAGCGAAACCGATCCTCCTCCCGGATGCGATTTTGACGGAGACTCCGCAAATCGTTGAAAGTCGCGTTCGCCTGAACGCGCCGACGACTAGAGTGCGCTCGAACAGAACGAAATCCAATTCAAGCTCCAGCGGAGGCTCCGCCGCTTCAAACTCTTTGACTGTCAAGGGAAAAGAGGCGGAATCTCCGCCTTCCGCTAAAGAGGACGTTATTTATAACGGAGGCGGAATAGGGGGAGACCAGCTTCCGCAAACCGCTCCTAGAAATGGGGGAGGAGGCGGAAACTCCATCTTATCCGTAAAAGACGAAAGCAACCCCCTCGGCGACATCGTTCCGGACGAGAAACCTGGAGCCGGCCCCGGAACGAACGGAGGGCGTGGAAGCGGCTCCGGCGGAGGAGTCGGGCGCGCAAAAGGAATCGCCATCGGGATCGTAGAAAGCGGAAACGCCGCGATCAGTTCGCTCCGGCGGAAAACTGGCGCTGGAATCGGAGAAAGCGCGAAAAATACGGAGGGGATCGGCACGACAGCTCCGAAAAGCGCAAGGGGAACTGCCGAAGCCCAGCCGGGAACGGGCGGGACAGGGCAAGGATATGGGAGAGGAAAAGGAATCCAAATCAGCGAGGTGGGAGATGAACTCCCGCAACCCGCCAAACTTCGCGGAGCGCCTTTCGCAGAAATTGCCGGACTCCTTGACGTTCCGAAGACTGATGTCGTAGACAAGTCGAAAGGCGGGTTGGGACGCGGAGCGGTCTTTGATCCTAAGCCTGTCGGCGGGGGAGACGGAGCGATCCACGTCGTCTACTGCCTCGACATCTCCGGGAGCATGAGAGACGGAAACAAAATCGGAAAGGCGAAAGAGGCGATTAAGCGCGCGCTCTCGGAACTGAGACAGTCGGACGGCTTCAACATCGTCCTCTTTAAGAAAACAGCCGCCGCCCTCTCGCCGGACATGGAAAAAGTCTCCTCGGAAAGTATTTCACGAGCCAACGCCTACATCGACAACCTCAATATCGGCGACGGTACCAATGTTTCGAGCGCGATTGACATCGCCTTTCAGTTCAACGGCGTGACGCATATCTACTTGATTTCCGACGGCGAACCGAACGGCGGAATCAACGATTTCGGCGAGTTGCGACGCTACATCCGTGACAAGAACAAGAACAAGATCAAAATTCTCACCCTCGCATTGGGACTCGGAGAGGATTTTCCGGGCAAGCGGCTTTTAGAAGACATCGCGAAGGAAAACAACGGCACGTACTCTTACGTCAACCTCGCTTCGCCAAGAGGCAAGTAGCGAGTTGCGAACGGCGCTAGACATATCATAGCAAACGAATAAATTTCTCGTATCTCAAAAACAAACCGGTTGCGTCAAGTATTATGCGTTGAAAAAGGTTGATTGCGACGGCTTCGCAACAAGGCTCGGAGGAACCCCGCTACCCGACTTTGCAATGGCGTCCTTTGAAGACGATCAACCGGCTTGTCAGAAGTGACTATTTTGAACGTTTTGCAGCGGCGTGGAGAGTTTTACCGCGCTAAAACTTGAGCGAAATGATAGGTAGAGCTGTTGATTCTGCCTTCATTGAAGAGGATGACGCCGCGTCTGCAGAGCGCGAGAGCTTTCACCCGCCCGCCGTCGCCAGTCGCTTTTTGGGCGCGAAGGTAGCACAAAACGAACAAATCCGATTCGTCCTGACTAAGTTTTTTACGCCAGATCTCCGCGTTCTCATGCGCCTCTTGAGACTGCCTCATCGCGCTTGAGACGTCTCGAAGCCAATCGAAAATCTCTTCAGTCGCATCTTTTCCTTTTCTTTCCTCCTTAAAAGCTTTCACGTCGGAATAACCCAGAATGCGTTTCTTGTCGCCTTCCCTATCGCCTGCCACCCGCATTCCGCCAAGATGTACGTAGGTATCGAAGATCACCGCGAACTCCCGAAGAGTAGGTTTGTCAGCCCCTCGTTGATCTTTTGCCCACTTCACTGCGTAGTCCCACGCTCCCTTCGCCCTGATGCGCGCGTCATCCAACTGTCTCTCTCTCATCTCAGGAGAGTTGAAAAGATTGCGAAGCTCCGCCAAAATCGGGAATTTGAGCGAACCTCCGTTACCGCCGTTCGCTTTAACCTCTCGCAGACCATTTTGCCACCTGAGAAGGATCGAGCGAGCTTCATTTTTATCGCTTGAAGTACAGGCTTGCCAGAATTCCTCGCCGTAGACGGGCATGTATTTGAGAATAGTCCCTTTGCCTGCTGCAACCGCTAAAGGTTGCAGAGTGCCGCTTTTGTGGTTCCACTGCAACAGCCCGCAAGAGATTCCGCCCCCGTCGAAATCATCCGCGACCGCTCCCCACGAGCCTTCGGAAGCAAGCGAGTTCGAGGTTTCCATCTGTGCGGTGATCGCGAGCGCTTTCTGAAAATAATCTTCCGGCAACGGTATCTTTGCTATGGGAATCTCGCTAGGGGAGGCGTGCAGAGTGGCGATTCGGCTGTCCATTATGCCGGGCGCAAACTGTCTCAGCTTCAACTCTCCCCCATTCACCCACCCCTTGCCGCAGATTAGCGTGCCGCTCCGGTTGAGGTTGAGCGCCTGAAAAGAGCCTGCATCTCGGTCTAGCCGCTTTGCGCTCAAATAGGCAAGTAAAAAAAGGTCGGACTTGCCCTGCGGCAAGCTTGATTGCCAGACGATCGCGTTTTTTCGAGACTCATTTGCTTGCCGCATCGGGTCTGCCGCGCTAGCTAGCCAGTCAAATGCCTCCATCAAGGCGCTTCCGTCGCGGGAGGCACGTTTTAGTCGTTTTACATCGCCAAAAGAAGGAATGTGCGAGTTTCGATTCATGACGATCAGGTTGAAGAAAACTCCGAACTCCGTAGCATCGGGAACTGCATGAGAACCTCTCGCGTCTCTCGCCCATCTCTCCGCCTGCTTCCAGGCGTTTTGCGCCTCGCGATTCGCCGCCTCCGTTTGAATTTTTCGCATTTCGACGGAGTCGAAAAGCCCCGTAATCTCATTGACAAGAACGGCGCTTTCCGGTTTCCATTCAGCCGAGTGTTTCCGAATCGTCCCGGAATAGGAGTCAATTGAGTTCTGCCAATTTAAAACGATTTTCAGAGCTTCCGACTGATTGCCGACAGTGCAGGCTCTCCAGAACTCCTCGCCATATTTCGGCATCCGCTTCAATACGACTTTTTTGCCGACTTTTTTCACAAGCGGTTGCAACTTCCCTTCCTGAAGACTCCATTGAAGAATTCCGCATGAAATTCCATTTCTTCCTATGTCCGGAGTCACTTGATTCCATCTGTTGTCGCTTCCGGACTCAAACCTGCCGATCTCTTTGAGAGCCTCCTCAAACATTTTCCGATCCAGAGATGAGGCGTGCGCGTAAAGCGGAGTAATAAGCGCAAGTAGCGACAATGCGGCGGCGATCCATTGGGGCTTCATGTTGATATCCTTTTTGCGATGTCGCAACTTCCGACTCGAGAAGGATCCCTCTCGAACAGTCGATGGAATTCCGCAACGCGTCCGCCTTCAAGGGCGGCTCAGTATTGGATTTATTTTTAGTTTTTGATTTGGAACGGACGAAATTCTTGATAAGCGGGCTAAGTCAATTATTGCCGCTCCAGGCGATTTTTCTTGCTGGAATAGATACTGTAAACGATGAGAACATTGAGATTGTGACAGAGTTTAGAAGAGGTCTTCGACAGCTTAAGAACCGGCTGTTGAAAAGAGACGATTATACGCTTTCGTCCATCATGGCTGGAACCGATATCTCCTTAATGCGGAAGCAGGCTTCGAGTGAGGAGCATGGGAGCGATTAAATTCACTTCGATGATACGCTTCGTCTCTGCGACTTGCGCCAATGATCTAAATATTCATATCAAAAAAGCGCCTTTCAATCGTGTCAAAAAGTATTTCCCGAATCTTAATTGTGCGATTTTCGTAGTAAACGTCAGAAAAATATAAGTCGATTTGCGCAACCGACAAATGCGTGTGTTGAAAACACCTGGCAAATGAATGGGCGTTCTCCGGACGTGAGAAACGCCGAAGTTACGAATCGTCACGACAGGCAGAGCTTTTTCGCTATAGCGCCTTCGGCGGAAGTGTTTTTTGGACATAACTATGATGTACCTTCAAACTTGACTCAAATAGATTGGTTTTTGAGACCCCGGAATCTCGCGTCCGCAGGACGCCCTTTTTTGTGCCGGGTGTTTTCATTTCAACACTCCGCTAAGCGCAGAGCGCTTCCAAACCCCGACAGCCCAAACCCTGAACCTTACGAACCGTGTGATTCAACACTCGGACATTTCGTCCTACGGAATGCGTAACATGAGTTACTTCTTATCTAATTCCCTTCAACTCTCAAAATTATACTGGGAACGCAAATGAGTTTGGCGTCGTCAGTGTATCCATTCTTAATCTAATGAATCATGAGTAAGACCTAAAAATGACTGGAGATTTCATATTTATGAAAACTGTAAAACAACTTCTTCCGGCGCTGACAGTTTGCGTTTGCATCGCGCCCTTATCATTGGCTCAGACTCCGCCCCCGGCGAACCCTCAGATGAAAGCTGTCCTGGATCAATTGGGAGCATTGCACCCTAAGCCAATCGTCAAACTCACTCCACAGGAAGCCCGCAAACAGC
>JAYVOT010000143.1:0-2484 GCA_043757795.1 Chthonomonadaceae bacterium
TCATAGACCATTTAAGCCAGCGGTCAGCGACAAATGAGATTGGGTTCTGATGTCAAGCAAGTATCATTAAAAAAAGTCTCATCAAGTCTGAACTCTTACTAAAGCAACGTCCAAAATTAAGTGCATCGATTGAGAACAGGATTCTCAGGAATAAATTCCAGGTCTCGGCGGCGTTCCGGCGTCTGTGCTTCGCACAGGAGAGAGGCGACCGAAACATGTGCGAAGCACACGCAGCGCAAAGCGCTGCAACGACCTGGAATTTATATTTCCGGGATTCGATCTGGTTGTTTCGGACAATTGCCATGCAAGCCGGATTCAAAACGTCGGATAAAGTGGAATACTCCGATACGATCGATATCAGTTATTTTTGGAAGTTGTCTAAGCAATTTAAACTAAGTATTCGTAAAACAAGTCCCCGCCAAAATTTTGGCGGGGACTTGTTTCCTGCTGTGCGAAATAGTGATTTTACTTTGCGACTTGCGCCTTGACAGCTTCGACAATCGCTTCGACAGTGAAGCCGAAGTATTTGTCCAGGTCTTTGAACGGGGCGGAGGCGCCGAAGGTCTTCATTCCGATGCACGCGCCTGTCAAGCCGGTGTATTTTTCCCAGCCAAGCGTGATTCCTTTTTCGACTGCGACGCGCGCCATGATCGCAGGGGGGAGGACAGAGTCTTTGTACGCTTGATCTTGCCCCTCGAAAATCTCCCAACACGGCATACTGACGAGCCTTACCTTCACGCCCTCGCCGATCAGCGTCTCGTAGGCGGCTGTAGCCGTTCCGACTTCCGAACCCGTCGCGATAAGTAGAACATCCGGGTTGCCTCCGGGCGCGTCCGCCAGCACATAAGCGCCTTTTGCGCACCCTGTCGCCGGGGCGTATCTGGTTCTGTCAAGCGTGACGAGCGGCTGTCTTGTCGCCGCGATGCAAGCAGGATGCTCTTTCAACCGCATTACGATCTTCCAACACTCCGCCATCTCGTTCGCATCTCCCGGTCTGAAAAATCGCATTCCGGGGATCGCCCTGAGAGCCATCGCCTGCTCGATAGGCTGATGCGTCGGGCCGTCCTCTCCCACCCCGATCGAGTCGTGCGTGAAGATGTGGATTGTAGGAATCTCCATGATTGCGCTGAGTCGCAAAGAGGGTTTTGAGTAGTCAGAGAAGATTAGAAAGCCTGATCCGTAGGGGCGAACTCCAGTGGTGGACATCCCATTGATAACTGCCGCCATAGCGTGTTCGCGAATGCCGAAGTGGAAGTTTCTGCCGCCGTAGCTGCCCGCCTGAAAATCGCCGGCGCCTTCGAAAGTGAGCGTCGTTTTGGTGGAAGGCGCAAGGTCTGCGGAACCCCCGATCAACCAGGGAACGTTCTTTGCGACCGCATTCAGAACTTTAGCCGAGGCGTCTCGCCCGGCAACGCCTTTTTCGTCGGGGGGGAAAACCGGAATGTCCTTGTCCCATCCGGCAGGCAAGTCTCGACTCAGCATGGTTTCGAGTTGAGAGGCGAGTTCCGGGTAGACGCTCTTGTACGCAGAAAACATCGTGTTCCAGGCGGCGCTCTCCTCTTGACCGCGCTTGCCGACTCCTTCGTTCCATGTGTCATACACTCCATCCGGCACATAGAAGATTTCGGGAGAGACGCCGAGAGCAACTTTCGTCGCGGCGCACTCATCGACGCCGAGAGGCTCGCCGTGCGCTTTGTGGTTGCCCGCCAACTTGGGGGAGCCGTAGGCGATTACGCTCTTCGCGACGATGAAAGTGGGGGCGTTTTTGTTGGTCCTGGCTTCTTGAATTGCCGCTTTCACTCTGGGAATATCGTTCACATTGTCGATGTGAAGGACGTTCCAACCGTACGCTTTAAAGCGATCCGCGGTGTTCTCATCAAATGCCAGCGCAGTGCTTCCCTCGATAGTGATCTGGTTGCTGTCGTAGATCCAGGTAAGGTTGTCGAGCTTCAAATGCGCTGCAAGCGAGGCGGCCTCTGAAGAAATCCCTTCCATCATGCAGCCGTCGCCTGTGAGCGCATAGACGTGGTAGTCGAAGAGTTCGAAGCCGTCTTTGTTAAAATACTGCGCCAACCACTTCCCTGCGATCGCCATCCCGACGCTGTTCGCGACGCCCTGCCCTAGAGGACCTGTCGTCACCTCGACGCCGGTGGTCCAACGGTATTCCGGGTGGCCCGGACATTTGCTGTGCAGTTGCCGAAACTGTTTGATGTCGTCGAGCGAAACGGCGGGCTTGCCTGTGGGAGTTCCTTCGCCGTCCACTTCGATGACGCCTGCAAGGTGCAGGGTGGAGTAGAGCAACATAGAGGCGTGTCCGATGGAGAGGACGAATCTGTCCCGGTTGGGCCAGTTCGGATCCTTGGGATCGTAGCGCAGAAAGTCCTGCCAGAGGGTGAACATGACGGGCGCGAGCGCCATCGCCGTGCCGGGGTGCCCTGAGTTCGCTTTTTGTACAGCGTCCATTGAGAGGGTTCGTATCGTATT
>JAYVOT010000144.1:0-2484 GCA_043757795.1 Chthonomonadaceae bacterium
TTGTCGAAGCAAATGCGGGTCGCCTGAGATTGCCGGAAGCTCTTCCTCCAATTTCAAATCGATAATGGCGGAATTTTCCATCAAGATCGAGGCTGAGGATTGTATTGCGCTTTGCAAAAATTCCGCAACGTCAATAGTTCGCAGATCGAGAGAAGTAGGACGAGCGAAGTCAAGCATTTCGCTCGTGAGACGAGCAAGCCCATCCACTTCCGCGACGATGATATCCGCCCATTCCCCTAATCCCTGATTGCCTTCCCCTTCTAAACGCATCATCTGCGCGGCTCCGCGAATGGGGGAGAGGGCGTTTCGAACTTCGTGCGCCATTCTTGCAGCAAGTTGCCCAATGTCTGCAAGTCTGCGCATTCTTTCCACTTCGGCTTCTAGCCGGACCTCTTTCGTCACGTCTTCAAAAGTCAGAACTATTCCCGCCTGCTGTTGATTATGATCCATCAGGCGCGACATTCTCAAGTCAAGAGTCATTGGCGGGCGATTTACAGGGTGAAGCGTCCATTTATATTTCGTCGCAGACTCTCCTGTTGAGATTACGCGAGAAAACATCTCCAGAAAAAGCTTCTGTTCGTCAGCGGGAAGTTCGATACGACGAATGAGTTCGCGCAGGCTGACGCCTTTGAAAGCGGTCGGCGGCAACTTGAGAGTTTCTATAGTAGCCCGATTCCAACGAAAAATGTAGCCTCTTTCGTCGGCTGAGAGAATGCAGGAGCCGATCGATTGCAATACATTGTCGGTTTCGTTATTCAATCGATGGATTTTTTGGAGGTTTTCCTGAGTGTCATCGTACAGTCGTGCGTTTTCCAGGGCAATCCCGGCTTGATTGACAAAAGCGGAGAGCAAGCTGATCTGTTCCGTCGGGATAGATTCCTGACTGCTTTTATTGTCTGCCGCCACGACTCCGAGGCAACGGTTCTTGCTGTCCAGTATTGGTACGATGACGAAGGAGAGCGTCCCCAACGATCTCGCGAAACCGTTGCAAGAGTTGTAGATCCTCAGCGCCTCTTCTTCAATCGGCGCTTCAATTCGCGAGTCGAAATGAGTGAGTTTTTTGTTTCGAGCGGCTATGCCCACTGCCCCCACTCCTTCACGAACCGGGTTTCGCAAGACTGTCGAGGGGTAGCCGCGCCAGGCTATCGGCGTGAAAACTTGGCGATTCGTCTCACGAAGCAAGAGACAACAACGTTCGAATCCGACGACTTGACGCATGTCGTCCGCAACTCTGCTGAGCAGATCTTCCAAATTGAGAGTTGAAATGAGGGCGCGAGAGAGGGTTTCGAGTTTCTGCAACTCGACAGCGCGTTTACGAAGATCGTCGTAGAGATGTTTATTGGAGAGTGCGAGCGCCGCTTGCGTAGCGAATACGGAGAATACTTTCAGATCGGCTTCATTGAAGTCCGGAGACGGTTTGTTTCTCCGAATTGAAAGAACCCCGAGAATCGAACCCGCCTGGTTCTTCATCGGGACGAGCATGGAAGACCGAATGTCCGAGTTGAGAGGGATGCCCTCAAGCAGGGGATTCTGGGTATTTGCAGTGATGAGAAGAGGCTGTTCCGTCATCGCGACTATTCCGGCTATCCCTTCTCCGATGAGAGGCTCGTGATGGATTGCGTCTTCGGGAAGACCGTAACTAGCAACGACTTTGAGGCGTTGCGTCTCTCCATTGAATACCATCAGGGAGCAGGTCTTTGCATCCATGATCCTCGCCGCACGATGCGTGATGAGTTCAAATAGCCGAGGGTGTTCGATCTGATCGAGCGCTTGACCTATATCATAGATCGCGGCGACTTCTCCCAAACGTTGTCTTGAGCGCTCTTCGGCGCGTTCACCGTGCAGCTGAAAACCCTCTTGCTCCAATCTTCGAGTGAGAATAGGAGAAATGATTGCGAATATCCGCTCCTTTTGACGTTCAAAACGGAGAGGATTTTGCGGAAAGAAGATCGTCAGACGTTGAGCGGGAAAGTTGGAAGGGTGCAAAAAAAGGTCTTCGCTAGTTGGAAGCGAATCTGGTCGGGCGGAGTCGTCCTCGGAAAATAAACTCGTATCGCCGAAGCGTCGAACCGAGTTTGAAGTTTGTTCATCGTTTTGCAGACTAAGCCCGGGGATGCCCCACTCCGAGTTCAGGGTATGGAAAAGAGCATTTAAAACAATGTTCAAATTGCCTGGCGCAGCGAGAGCTTCGACCAGAACTTGAATGGAATCTGCAGAGAGGGAGTCAGATTCTCGCTGCTCGATAGAGAGCGGACTCTCTCCCTGCTGGTTCGTCGAAATGCTGCCCGAAGTTGCTCTTCCCGGCATCGCTTGCTCCTACCGTCTCTTGACTTGCTTGCATTATAGCATACCCTGTGTTTTGAATATGATGAAAAGCTGACTCCGTCAGGGCTAGCGCATCTAAATTCCACTCGATAATATCTGCATCAGGTATGTATTGTCCCATCCAGCCAGCTTTCGCCTCGCTTTTATCCCCCGAATACA
>JAYVOT010000145.1:0-9147 GCA_043757795.1 Chthonomonadaceae bacterium
GGATACGCCTGCCGAACCAAGTTTCTTCGATAGTAAGACCCTGCCGCCTGACAAACCTGTCGTGGAGATCGTCGAGATTATTGTCGAGCGTTTTTTTGAGGAAGAGAAGCGCCGAATTGAGATCAACGAAAAGATGCGGACTGTGGATGTCGCACTGGAGGAGCGAAGTTATCGAATTCATATTTCGCCTCAACTCATCGACTCAAATTGTTGTGGCAGTTTAATTCTTGATTCGGCTCCCTGTACAAGCGCCTGCGTCATCACTCATCCCGGCTTATCCAAATACGCCGGATCAGTAGCGCACGCACTGGGAAGACTGGGAGTTCGAGTCGTTTCTGGTACGATTCCTGCAGGCGAACGCTACAAGAATTTGAGTACGGTTGCCTCCGTTTACAGGATTTTCGCACAAGCCAAACTGG
This sequence comes from Chthonomonadaceae bacterium, assembly GCA_043757795.1. GTDB lineage: Bacteria > Armatimonadota > Chthonomonadetes > Chthonomonadales > Chthonomonadaceae > JAYVOT01. The sequence continues at coordinate 420 of JAYVOT010000145.1, forward strand.
ATCGAAAAAGTCTGGTAATTGCAGTCGGCGGAGGAGTGCTGGGCGATATAGTCGGATTTGCAGCCGCGACCTATCTCAGGGGCATCCGTTTCGTTCAGGTTCCCACGACGCTATTGTCTCAGGTGGATTCGAGCGTAGGGGGGAAGACCGGCGTCGATCTGCCGGAGGGAAAGAACCTTGTAGGGGCGTTTCATCAGCCGAAATGCGTTCTTATCGACCCCTCTACCCTTCACACCCTTCCCCTGAGGGAGCTTCGTTCAGGAATGGCGGAGGTTATCAAGTATGGTATAATCTACGATAGGGCTTTTTTTGAAAAGATTGGTTCGCTTCTCCCGAGCATAATGAAACGGGATGAAGAGAGTTTGATCGCTGTAATCGCACGTTCCTGCGAAATCAAAGCGGAAGTGGTCTCGCAAGACGAGACGGAGCAGGGTTTACGCGCGATCCTGAATTTTGGACACACCATCGGGCACGCTCTCGAATCGACCACCAATTATAAAAGATTCAAGCACGGCGAAGCGATTTCCATCGGAATGGTCTCAGCGGCGTTGATTGGCGAGGAGTCCGGCGTTACTCCTCCCGAAACGACGAGGGCGATTTGCGCGCTTTTGGAAGCGACGAAACTCCCTACAGTTTTCCCTCCTGATATTGAAAACGACCTGATTCTGGAAGCCGCTTTACTGGACAAAAAGACTGAAGGCGGAAAGCTGAACTTCGTTCTTGTTAGCGAAATTGGAAATGTTTCAGTGCACAGGGGAGTGTCCGGCAAAATCGTTCACGCCGCCCTTGATCGTCATAAAGCGAGAACCTTCGCAAATGTTTGAAAAACCGCAGTCCGAAGCAGGCGACGTATTATCGCCGACTATTAATCAGACATTGGCTGTGAGTTGGGTCGTTCTCTTCTCTTTCAGATCAGCAGGAGTTTTCCTTCTGCTCCTTTCGGGACTACTCAATGTCGCGCAGCTTGAGACGTTTGTAGATCCGGTTCTTTCTCGTGTGTACATGGTTCTTTCAGCAGTAACCATTGTCGTGATCGTTCTGCGTGTAATGCGTGGCATGCAGTCGAAACCGCCATCGATGTCTTCCGAACAGCTCCATCCTTCGGCGACAGATTTCCCCCCTGCTTCCGCTCCCGATTCGTCGACACGCCCGCCCGAGGAGAACCCGCAATCGTGATCAACCAACTGGTGAATCAGCGTTATGAAGTGGTAGAAAAGCTCGGCGAAAGCCCACTGGTCGTGGTCTATAGGGCTATGGACAAGTTGCAGAATCGACTTGTCTGCGTGAAAGGGATCCTTCCTCCTTTCGATGCCGATGCTGATTTTGTCGAGGGTTTTCAGCAGGGAATGGAAGCCTCGCGAGTTCTGAAACACCCGAACATCGTTCAATTTGAAGAGAGCGGGGTGTCCGATGGGACCCCGTACGCTGTCACGGAATTCGTTCGCGGAATCAATCTTTCAGAGCGAATACGCAGAATTGCGCCCTTCTCCCTCTCTGTCGCAACGGACTACGCTTGCGCCATCGCGGAAGCGCTTCATCATGCTCATCGTCTTGGGCAAATGCACGGCGACTTGCGTCCTCAACATATCATGATCACTTCGGAAGGAGCCTTGAAAGTATCGGATTTCGGGGTACAAAACGGCATACGTCGTTCAAGCTCAGCGCAAAAAGAGTCCGTCAAACTCATGGCTCCTTATCATGCTCCGGAACTTTCGACCGCTCAACCGGGAAGCGTGGGCGGAGACATTTACGCGGCAGGCGCTATCCTCTATGAGATGCTCACCGGCATGCCCCTCTATGTCGGGAATACGCCGGAATCCATCGCCGATCAACACGCTTTTTCTGCGATTCCGCTTCCGCGACTCATCAATCCCGGCGTGCCCAAGGCGTTGGAAGGCATCATTCTGAAGTGCCTCCAAAAGCGCCCTGAGATACGATATAGGACTGCAGCGGAGCTTCTCACCGATTTGAAAGCGGTGAGGGACGCTCTTCGTTTCGGAAAACCCCTCTCATGGTCGCCTATCGACATCGAGAGCGCCTCCGCTGAAATCGTCCCCGAAGCTCCGCGTATCGAAACGCCTCCTCCTTCAAGAATCCAGGAGCCTGTGGCAGTGGTAGCGGCTTCCAGTCAACCAGGAATCGCAGTAATGCCCGCAAGATCAAACCGACTTCGTTCACAGGGCGAGAGCGTCTCGCTTGTTTTGAAGATGCTAATAGGATTCACCGCAATGGTGATTCTGGGTTGCCTCATGGGCTTCGCGGCTATCTGGGTGAAGTATTGGGTAACCCCTGTTCGCGCCGCTTTGCCGGTTATGGAGGGCAGGACCATCGGCGAAATTGAAGCGATGGCGAAAAAGATGAAAATCACCCTCAAAGAGCATGGCAGTTATCGTGAGAAACCTGCGCGCAACATCGTGTATCGCACCGAACCGGCTCGCGGCGAAAGAATTATGGCGGGACACGCGCTGAACGTCTGGTTTAGCAAAGGTTCCGAATGGGTCGATGTGCCGAATGTCGCCGGGCTTCAGAGGGATGACGCAGAAAAGAAACTTAAGGACGCCGGACTGACTGTAGGGCGAGTCACGCAGGAATTCAGCGAGAAAATAGCTATCGGGGCAGTAGTCGCGCAAGATGTCTCTTTCAAAAAGCGCGTTCAACACGACACGGCTGTCGGAATCATCATCAGCGAAGGCAAAAAACCGGACTATGCCGACCCTTCCGTCACTCCGAACGACCCTCTTGCGAATGGAGACGTGGTTGCGCCCCCGGACAACGGCGACCGGAATGCGGATAACCCTCCCTCCGAAATTCAAAAGACGCATGAGTTCAAACATACCCTCACCGTTCAACAGGATGGAAGGAGCAACAGGCGAGTGCGTGTCGAATATGTGGATGCGGACGGGGAGCATACGCCTGTCATCAACGAAGATCATAGCGAAGGAGACAAAATCCCGCTCTACTTCCAGTATAGAGGAAAAAAAATCACGCTTCGAGTTTTTTACGACGATCAGATTCAAGGCGAGCCGAAAGAGTTTGACCCGGAACAGATGAAGAAGGAAGTCCATTTTTAGGAGATAAACTCTCGTGAGCGTCGTTGAACAAATAATTATCTCTCCCTCCCTCCTTGCTGCAGACTTCGGGCGCTTCGCTCAGGCGGCGCAGGAAGCGGAGCACGGCGGGGCGGAATACCTTCATTTTGATGTGATGGACGGCTCCTTCGTCCCTAATATCTCCTTTGGGATGGGGGCAGTGAAGGCGTTGCGCCCTGAATCAAAAGCTTTTTTCGATGTCCACTTGATGATCGTTCAACCGGAACGCTACGTGGAGGAGTTCATACGTTGCGGCGCAGACGGCGTGACAGTGCAGGTCGAGGCGACCGTACACCTGCAACGCACGCTCGCTATGATCCGCAAAGCGGGGGCGAAAGCGGGAGTCGCTCTGAATCCAGCGACGCCTCTCAACATTTTGGAATATATCCTCGATGATATCGACCTGATTCTCATCATGACGGTCAATCCCGGATTTGGCGGGCAAGAGTTTTTAAGATCGACGTTGCCCAAAATCCGAAAAGTCAGGGAGATGATAAGCGTATCGCCGCACCCGATTCAGTTGGAGATTGACGGAGGCATCGCCGTCTCAACTGTTGGAGACGCCACAGAAGCAGGAGCGAATGTTCTTGTCGCAGGGACTTCGATTTTCGGCTATCCGGACGGCGTTTCATCTGGAATACAAGCTCTGCGCGATGCCTGCCGTCCTCCCCAAAAATAGGAATGAGGTGTTCAAATGAGTTCCTCCCCAAGCCCCTACATGTCGGTCGTTTCAGCGAAATCCCGCCGTCTCAGAACCATCGGAGCGGTTTTGCTGTTCTTCATTGTCGCCATGACGCTCTACGGCTATTTCGGCTTGATGCCGACTATGAGCAGAGGCGTTCCGCAAACCGCCATTGGAGGCGCTCAGACTAACGTCGCCCGTTTGACCGGAAGAGCGAAGAGAGTTGCGAAGGTCAAAGCCGCTTCCGTCATCGCTTATTGGGGAGTCTGCTTTTTGCTGATGTCCCTACTTCTTTTTATCGTGTGGCTCGACGTGCGTGAGATCAGCGCAACCTATGCGCTTCAGCGTCGGGCTTTGTGGGCTCAAAAAACGCAGGAAGAGACCGACCATAGCCGGGACGGATGAGCGTCTGTATTGGGCACGCCGCCGACGCTCGCGGAACCCACTCATCCCCTAACCCTTCAGTTAGGCAACACGCAAGAATTGCTGCTTCAGATTCAGACACCTCTGCAACTCATTCGATGTAAAAAATCGGAGCCTTAATTCCTGCTTGTTGCCTTAATCGTGTCGGAAACCGGACGAATAATTGCGCGCCGGCATCAAGAATGAGAGGCTAATCGTTGGCGACGCCGGACGAAAAATGGATGCGTCTCGCCCTGAAGCTTGCCGCAAAAGGGTTCACTCCACCAAATCCTATGGTCGGATGCGTCTTAGTTCAAAATGGAGTTCTAATCGGACAGGGGTTCTGCCCGATGGCTGGACAGCCTCACGCTGAGGTTTTCGCGCTTCGGGATGCAGGACTATCGGCGGCAGGATCGACAGCTTACGTTACATTGGAACCGCACAACTATCATGGCAAAACTCCTCCTTGCACGGACGCTTTGATTCGCGCCGGAGTGGCGCGAGTCGTCGTTGCGACGCTCGATACCAACCCTCGGATAAACGGGCTAGGGATGGAGCAACTGCGAGAGGCGGGAATCGAGACATTAGTCGGAGTTCTGGAGTGCGAAGCAAGAAGGCTGAATGAAGCGTTTTTTCATTTCCATGAACGAAGCGCGCCTTTTGCAACGCTGAAAGCGGCGATGACGCTCGATGGCAAGATCGCCACTCGTACCGGACATTCCAAATGGGTGACTTCGCAAAAGGCAAGAGATTTCTCGCACGAACTTCGCGCACGGAGCGGGGCTGTGATGATTGGGGTCAATACGCTCCTCGCCGACAACCCGGCGCTCACCGCTCGTTTGTCGCCCGCTTCTCCCCGGCAACCCCTTCGCATTATCGTCGATAGCCGACTACGCACCCCTCCGGAATCACAAGCTGTCTCACTTTCAAACTTGCAAACTCCTCTCTTAATCGCAACCTCGTTGCACGCGAATCCTGGACTTGAAGCGCTCCTAAAAAAACCGGGCGTAGAGGTCTTGCGCCTGCCGGAGACCTCGGAAGGCAGAGTCTCCCTTCCCGCTCTCATGAAAGAGTTGACTGCGCGAGAGGTTATCAGCGTTCTTGCAGATGGCGGCGGGGAGTTGCATGCGGCACTGCTAAAGGAAGGAATCGCGAACAAAATCCTTTTTTTCATCGCCCCGAAAATTGCGGGCGGCGTATCTTCTCCTACCGCAGTCGGCGGCGAAGGCGTCACTTTGATGTCGGATGCTTATCAAGTTGAGAGATTGACAGCAAGGCGTCTTGGAGCCGACATTTTGCTGGAGGGCTATCTGCCGAACGAGGATATGAGGTAAAATGAAGGCGTAAAAACGGCTGAAGAGTTAGTCGTTGCTTTTTGGGAGATGTCAATGTTCACCGGACTTGTGGAAGAAGCGGGAGTCGTTATACAATGTCTAGTAAATTCGCATACAGCTAAAATCACGCTGGAGGCTCAACTTGTGCATCTCGATGCGAAGTTGGGAGACAGCGTGGCGGTCAACGGCTGTTGCCTCACGGTTGTAGAGATACTTGGCAACCGCCTGACTTTCGACGCAGTGCCGGAAACGCTCGCCCGAACTAATTTAGGCGGATTGAAGCCGGGCAGCCGAGTGAATCTCGAACGTCCATTGCAAGTCGGAGCGCGTCTTGGCGGGCACTTCGTTCAAGGGCATATCGACGGTAAGGGAAGCGTTATTTCCGTCATTCCGGAAGAGAACGCGGTTATCATCGAAATCGGGATCCCTGCTCAACTTCGTCGTTATTTCATAGAAAAAGGCTCTATTACCGTAGATGGCGTCAGCTTGACAGTCGCTGAAGTCCGTCCTGATTCGTTTACATTTTGGATGATCCCTCACACGCGAGATGTGACCACCCTCTCTGAACTGCAGGCGGGAGACAGTGTCAATCTGGAGTGCGACCTCCTTGGAAAGTACATGGAGAGCCTGCTGAGCGACCGACTCGACTCTGTCGTCAGCCAACAAATGGCATTGGAGTCGGAACGGGCCAAAATCGCCGACATAAAACAGTTGTCAACCTGATTTTTGCCTTGCATAGACGCCAAGTTGCGCTCAGGAACTCAAACAAACGCATGAGAATATTCGCAAACAACCCTCGTTGCCAACCTGCTTCAGCCTCGACTAATCGCGCTTCCACCTCTACCTTTGATGATTTTCGACTGTCGATCGGGGTTTTAGCGGCCCTATTAATATCCGCCTTATTCTCTCTCTCTTCTTGTTTGCCCTGTTCCGCACAGCAGTCGCCCGCGATCCCTTTGCAAAATTCTCCTTCCGCTCTTCCCGCTACAGTACGAGTCACCCTTTCTAAACCTGTCTACTGGATTACTGCAGATCCTAAAACCGGCGCTCCTCGGATGCCGAAAGATGTGGTCGCAACAGCCGAACTTCTGAATCAATCGCAAGAAATTTCCTCCCCTGTAATCTTCACATGGAGAGTCTATTTGGATTGGGAGTTTGACAAATACCAGACGCATCACTCAATCAGCGCCCTTAAGTTTGAACGTCCCAGTCCTTTTCCTATCGATTTAAGCAAGCAGATCGCAGGGGGCAAACTGAAAGTGTTTGCAAAGGCGACAGTAGGGGGCAAAGAGATTTTCGGACAGGCGATAGCGGATGTTCGGGCGCACAATCCTCCTAAACAGTCGTTGCTAGCAGCTTTTCCTCCAAACCGATCTGGGCTGATCGCCTCCAAAATTTGCATGGCTGAGTCTGATTTGAAGCAGTTTACCCACTCGAAAGGCGCTGATCCTGGCGGAATTCCATACACTTCCCGAACCTCCGATGTAGGTATGATGCAACTCAATATCACTTCAGAGGGTCTCACATCTCCGGATCAAGTGTGGGATTGGCGGGCGAACCTAAAGCGCGGGTTGGAGATGATAAACTCTAAAAAAAGAGTCACTAAGTTGGCGTCGCGCTCATTGATGGACCGAAGATCCTCTGCGCCTTCCGAAGTCGCCGGGTATCCTCATCTTCTCTGTATCAATGCCATTCGAATCTCCGTCGGTCTTGACGCGTTGGAGTTGCCCGAGGCGCTTCCTCTTTCCGAAACTCCAGGCTCGGGTATACTACCGGAGGATTCAGACCCCGACCGTTTGGCTCTCAGCCAACTTGAACGGGACGCGATCCGACGCTACAATGGAGGGCGTGAGTACTCCTACGCGGTTGTGCCGGATATCGAAGGCTTGGGAATTCTCAGCGCAGGTTGGCAAATTGACCCCACTCGCGGCGGTATCCGCGCCAAATCAGGCGATCCGGACTATGTGAAGCATGTTCTTGCCGCAAGAAGTGGTTTCAAAATCCCTCCGCCTCCAAAACCAGTGGCAAAATCTTCCGGAAAAAAACGCCATCGTCGCCACCGCAAACACTGAAATACGAGTTTTTGGGTAGGCGTTGGGTCAAAACCCATGACTGAAGTTGAAAAACCCGCCTTCGAAGCTTGAGAAAGAGTTGCGTCGTCTGCCGAGTCCGCGAAGGCGGACTTCTTAATTCCAGACATGCGTTTTAACCCAAAGTTTTCCGAAGTCCGAAAGGAGCCGAGGCAGTGTCTCTTGAAAATTTCTCATTACTGGAGACGGAAGCGCGGAACCCCCGAACGGAAGCGATGGACTTGCTCCCGACGCTTGATCTTGTGCGCCTGATGCACTTAGAGAATTCGGCTGTATTGACCGCCGTTGAGTCGACTCTTCCGACTGTCGCTGAAGTGGTAGATGCGATCGCAGAGCGACTTGCAATCGGCGGGAGGTTGTTCTATGTCGGAGCCGGAACGAGCGGTCGTCTCGGAGTTCTTGATGCAAGCGAGTGCCCCCCCACATTCGGTACTGATGCGACTCTGGTTCAGGGAATTATTGCAGGGGGAACCGTTGCGCTGACAACCTCGATTGAAGGCGCCGAAGACAGCCCTGAGACGGGCGCCTCCGACCTCCGAGCACGAGGCGTGACTCATGAAGACTTCGTCGTGGGTATCGCAGCGAGCGGCAGAACGCCCTATGTCATTGGAGCTTTGGATGCTGCACGGGAGGTCGGCGCAAAAACGGCGGCGCTTGTAAACGTCTCCAACTCAGTCATGAGCCGACATGCGGACTTCACTCTCGCCGCAGTCACCGGAGCGGAGGTTTTGACCGGCTCGACTCGGTTGAAAGCTGGAACAGCTCAGAAATTGATCTTGAACTTGCTCACGACGGCGACGATGGTGCGAATTGGGAAGGTCTACGGCAACCTGATGATCGACGTGAAAGCGTCGAACGTGAAGCTGAAAGACAGAGCGATCCGAATCGTCTGCGCGGCGACAGACCAACCTTTTGAACGTGCGGAACTCGCTCTGGAAGAAGCGGAGGGAAATGTCAAGGTTGCGATCATTATGCTCAAGCTCAGTCTTCCGGCAAAAGAAGCGCAGATGAGGCTGACCGCTGCAGGGGACTTAATACGGAGGGTAGAGGAAAAGGGAAGAGGGTAGAGGGTAGGGAATCTAGGGTAGGGAGAGAGGTTAGACACTCGTCTGATGCAGAACGTTTTAAAAT
>JAYVOT010000146.1:0-2470 GCA_043757795.1 Chthonomonadaceae bacterium
ACGAGATGTCATTTTCAAACCTCCATCTTTGAGATGAACACGCAGCTATTGGAAAACTGTTCAAGCCTGTCTAGGCGAACTGCTGTTAAAGACGAGACAAAAAAAGAATGGTTATCATTTTTTTGTCACTTTTTCACTTTCTATGCGTATTTTTTTTATTTCATACAAAATTTCAAAGGAATTAGCGGCTCTCAGGACGAAATCACAAAAGATGAAGATATCAACTCCTTATTACTCCCTACCTTCAATTCAACGTTTGACCTTCCACTCAATTAATGCGGGAGGAAGACACTTTGGTCTTTAGCAGACTCTGGTTGATACTCTTCCTATTTGGCTCTATCCCGATCCTACTGTCCGGATGGGCGTCATTCTGGTATCTTCCTGCAATGCTATGGTATTTCTCCCTCATCTGCCTGGCGATTGCGGACTGGTTTTTGTTGCCGAAAAAAGAGGCGCTTCGCATTGAGCGGGAAGTGGAGGAGAAACTCGGTCTGGGCGTCGAGAACGCGGTTACGCTTCGAGTCAGAAACTCTAGCTCCCGCAAAATCGCGCTGCAATTGCGAGAATCCCCGCCGGAAGGGATCAAAACCGACCTCGCCGAAGCCCCCCTGGCTTTCAGTGTCTTAGCAAAGGGTAGACACATTGCAGTTTATCACCTCACCCCGAATCGAAGAGGCTCGTACGCTTTCGGGAATGTTTTTCTTCGCGTATACGGGATGCTGGGAATGGTGCAGAGAACGCTCAAATACCCTTTAGTTCGGCAAGTTAAAGTCTATCCATCTCTGAACGAGTCTGCGAAATTCAACCTGATGGCGAGAAAAGGCAGGTTGCAACAAGTTGGAATTCGAGCGGCGAGGGTGCAAGGAGCGGGAAGAGAGTTTGAAAGCCTTCGAGATTATATGCCGGATGACGAGATGCGAAGAATTGACTGGAAAGCGACTGCTCGGCGAGGCAAACTAGTCGCTAGACAGTACGAAGTCGAGCGTTCGCAGACCGTCATCATCGCGATAGACGTTGGTCGCACGATGTTGGCGGATATCGACGGAATACAAAAACTGGATTATGCGATCCAGGCAGCTCTAATGCTTGCATACGTCGCTACTCTTTCAGAGGATCAAGTCGGACTATTGGTTTTTGCCGAAGGAGTTGAGACTTATCTGCCTCCTCGCAAGGGACGGGCGCAGGTCTACGCGATGATGGAGGCGCTCTACGACGTCAAAGCTTCGCTTGCGGAAACCGACTATCGAACGGCTTTCTCATACTTGAAAGCGCGTTGGAAGAAGAGAGCGCTGGTAGTCTGTTTCGCAGATCTTTGGGACCCGGATTCAAGCCGAACGACTGTGAATGAACTTGCCTTGCTCCAACCGAGACATCTCGTCGCGGCGGTGACTCTCCTCGATTCAATGATCGTCGCAGCCGCGGAGCAGTCGATCACGACCGCAGACTCAGCTTACCAAAAGGGAGTGGCGACGCAGGCTCTCGAAGAACGGACGCGCGCTCTCGCGGTTCTCTCGCAACGCGGGGTGCTTGTGGTGGACACGCCTGCAGACAAACTATCGGCTGAACTCGTGAACCAGTATTTGAGAGTGAAAGAAAGGCTTATGTTGTAGAGTTGCTCGGCGATCATCTCAAAAGGAGCCGTCCGGGTTGAAGATCAAGTTTTGAAAAGATGCGAAATCAATTTGATATTTGATTCTCAAAACCGTCCAAGATCAAGGAGGTCGGGTACGTCAAGCGAAAAACGCCGGATGTTTTCGGAGTGTCAGTGGAAGCTGTCAAGTAATAGACGTTCTTTTTGAATGCATTGAAACTAATACTGGCATTTCCTTTATCGTCTAAAGCGCTCTGCACCGGCGATAAGTGCTTTTTCAGCCCTGACAATGCCGTATCGGAAGTCAGAGACATTCGACATCGAAGCGAATTCGAGGACATTACGATCGTGGCTTCACAATCTCTTTCGGCGACGAAACGGTAGATGACTCCATAACTTCCGGAAGTGAGTTGTAGGCTGGAAGCGCTCAAAATCTCGTTTCGTGATGCTGTCTGAGAGCTTTTCAACGAGTTTACAGTCGCTCCGCCGCCGCACCCGAGAGTTGGCAGCAAACAGTTGACAGCAAGTATGAGCATCAATCCTTTGACTCTCTTCATGAAACTCCTTTGTTTTAGTCGACCTTCAAAACGGAAGCGCCCTAGGACACATCAAAAAAGACGTAAAAACTATCATGTTTTTACGCCCTTTTATTAATCTCAACGATTAGAACCGTCTGTATACTGCGTCATTCGTATGGGCGAGGAGGGATTCGAACCCCCGACCTCATTCTTGTAAAAAATTTGCGCTACCACTGCGCCACTCGCCCCTATTGCGCCTGCCGATAGTATAGCGAAAGTGGAAGGGTTTGTCAAGACCCTATTTGTCAGGGCGAACGCGTCTAAATTCCTCTCATTAATAGTTGCATTAAGTAGGCTCGTT
>JAYVOT010000147.1:0-2465 GCA_043757795.1 Chthonomonadaceae bacterium
CTACGGGCAGGCAAGTCGCGACTCATGTCCGAAGGACATACGGCGCGAAGCGCCACCGAGACCGTGACTTTAGTCATGGGATTCAAAAGCGCTCTCGAATAGGACAGGTTCATTCATTGCCAAAGGGATTGCTGAGTTGCATTACTACTGCCTGCCGGATAAAAAAGTTTAGTTATCGCAGGGTGCGAGGGGGCAGCCGATGCGGCTCAGGATGCTCGCTCTCCGACAGTTTGATAATTTTCACGCAGGTTGTCATACGACAAGTTGCGACGGACGGTTATGAGGGATACTGGTTCTGTGAGGCTTTGAATAGGGGGCGTTTTGCAGTGAAAAATCGACGCGAACCGGAAGTTATATTGGCGTAATTTATGCAATAACATTAAGAGAGGATTGCAGCGCTTTCAATCTTGTTTTTTCGTTTGACAAGAACGATTGTCCCTGGCATGACCGCCTTTTGGTCGGAGCCGCAAACTCTTACGGATTGGAGCGAAACTAAGATGAAACAACTTCCGACGGGCAATGTGACCTTCTTCTACTCCGATATGTCCGGATCGACCGTCGCGGCGCGAGAGATCGGCAGCCTGACCTTTCAGGAGCAGATGCAAGACCCGATGTTGCATCTGCTCATCTCGACGTGCGAAGCGAACAAAGGCTGTTTTATGAAGGATTCCGGCGACGGGATTCTGGCGGTTTTTCAATATCCTCAGGACGCGATAGCTGCTGCAGTCGCCGTCCAAAAAAGCCTGAGAGACAAGCCGATACTGCACGAGGGCAAGCGAGTCGTGATCAAAGTGGGACTCAATCGCTCTAAAATCGATCTCAAGGTGCGGGAAGACGGCAAATACGCCGGAGCGTATGAGTCGATCGCTCTCACCGCGCGACTGATGGATCAGCTGGCGTGCAAAGACTCGATCCTCGTCTCCGATTCCGTCTGGGAGGCGGTGGCGGGCGACAAGCAGGCGGGCGATTGGAAGGGATTCGGCAACCGGCGAATCAAAAGTTTTGAGGACGGTCCCATGACGGTCTATGAGCGACTCTGGGACGGAGCCTCGAAGGGCGAGCCGGGCGAACAGTGGTTGCCGAACTGGTATAGGGAGACGAACAAGTACATCTCCCGCCCCAAACTGGAGAGAGAGATCGGAGACCTGTTCGCGGAGAAAACGACGAACGGCTATCCTTGTCAACTGGTGACGTTGCACGGATTTGGAGGAATGGGAAAGACGCGCCTCGCGTATCAGGTTGCTCTTGAGATGACAGGCGTCTTCAATAATAGAAACTTCATCGCGCGACTCGGGGACCTCACGACCGACAATTTGCTCCCGACTGAATCCGCCCGGCGCGACTACCTCCAACAAATTCTGATGAAGGCGTTCGGCATCCCCAACGATCCGCCGGTATCCGTTGAAGAGTTGCCGGACAGAGTTCGGGCGATACTGCACACGGATACCGGCAAACCCGCGCTTCTGCTTCTGGACAACTGGGAGACGGTTCGAGGCAGAGCGTCGCAAGTCCTGTTGAAGCAAGTTCTCGACGCATGCCCTGATCTTCGAGTTCTGGCGACCGGGCGCGAACGAGTGAGCATTGAAAACGAACAGTCGCGCCTGATACAGGGGCTTGAGGAAGAGGAGGCGAAATCTCTGCTCTCCGAACGTATTCGCTTCAGCAAAGGGTTTAAGCTCTGGGAACCGTCGGAACAAGACAAACCTTTTTTTAATAAACTGCTCGTACTCACGGATCGCATTCCGCTTGCGATTCAACTCGTTGCGGCTCATACTCGAAACACGAGTCTTCAAAACATTGCGACCGGCTTGGAGGAGGAGCCGATAGGGCCCGAAGTCGCACTCCCGGAAGATGCATTGGGGGACGATAAGACCGACAGACACAATTCTTTGGAACGATGTTTGAATTGGTCCTGGAAGTTATTGAAGGAGCCGGAACAGACGGCTCTCAGTTGCCTCAGCCTTTTTGCAGACGATGTTGTTTATACCGAGTTGGAGGCGTGCTTCAAAGATATCCAAATCATTTCACTCCGACGGCTACATAACTGCAGTCTCGCTGATTGGAACGATCAAACCGACGCCTACCGAATGTTGCGAGCCGCCCGCGCATTCGCTCTTGCAAAACTTGCTGAAGCCGACCCGGAAGGCGAGCGTGAGAGGGTCTTTATCGCCCGTTTCCTGAAGGTTTCACAGGAGAATGGAGGAGAGGAGAATCAGGAAAATCCCGAAAAGCGCGCTCTCCTCGACCGCGCTCTGCCCCACGTTCGAAACGCAATCTCGCTCGCCTGCAAACGCGGCGACGCCAATTCTGCTTCAGACATAGCTGGCAAATGCATTCATTTCATTCGTCGGCAAGCTTGCGATGCAGAGTTTATTGCACCCTTCTTAGCGATATTGGAAGTGTGCGAGAAGGAGTTAGGGGAGGATCACCCCGAAACAGCAACCATCCTCAACAATCTGGCAGGG
>JAYVOT010000148.1:0-2463 GCA_043757795.1 Chthonomonadaceae bacterium
ACTCCCAATAGAAGCTCTCTTCCCCCCGAAATCGGGGGCGGCGTGGAGCGCCGGGGGCGCGCCAGAACGAACTTTCGGCTTAAGTTAACGCATATGCCCTCGGCCCTCTCTTAACGTTCGTTGCCGCTCTCTAGAAGATCGCTCATCCTTCGCCCTCTTCTCCTGAAGCATCGGGAGAAGAGGGCGAGGGCGCATCGTTGGGAGACTTGCCGTTTTGCCCTTTCCGCTTCTAATTACTGCCCTCTGTTCCCTACTTAAGAACCTCGATTTTGGTGCGAAACGCGTTGTCGTCGATGAAGCGGAACCCTCCCGCCACCAGTCCTGCGCGAAACTCGCGCATCCCGGCGAACTCCATTTTTATATAACCGACAACCGTAATCGTTTCACCGGAAGCTAGTTTCTCCCGATCAAATCCGAAGAGGTAGGGCCATGAGCCGGGGTTGTTTTTACCGGTGTTGTCGGAAGTGACGCGCAGGTGCAATACGCCTTCCTCCTCCTTGAAACCCAGTTCGTTCGCCGATTGAGACTCGGAATACGCATATTCCGGGGCAGGTTTCGTCAGGAGACGCGCTGAAACAGGCAAGTTGTTGCGAAGAATCATCGTCACCTTCAATCGTTCGCCGACCTTCAGGCTCTTAGGCTCGAACGTTGCGGAGAGCAGGTGCGGCAGCTGTTCCGCAGGAACGGCGACGCTGACTGTCAGAGGTCCGACGAGGCTGACCTCCTCCCCGACTAGTTTCTCATAGCTGAGAAAATAGCGCGTCGGAACAAGGATATCCTCCGGCATTTTGATCTTCGCGCCTTCGGGATTCTGAGACAGAACCTCAGCCGGTTTGCCGTTCAACAGGTACTTTCCATTTTTCAATCCTACGCCTCGTACGTCCAGCTGTTCCCCGATTTTCGACTTGAGAGCGGAGATTCCCGTAAAGCGCGCTTGATCGTCGCGCCAATTCAAAGCGGTCGGATGCGCCAGAGAAACCCAACGCTTGCCGTCGCAGATTTTGAGATCGAGGCTCGCCGGAGTCGCCTCGTCCCAACCCTGTTCGGGAAACTCGAAAGTGACAGTGTGCCGATCCTGTTTCAAAACTCGCAGGGCGGAGGCCTCTCGCGTGGAGGCGAGAACGAGGGCGGGAAGATCGCTGAATTCCAACTCAGGAAGCGTTAGGATGACAGGTTTTCCGGGCGTCGCGACGACATCGTTGACAGTCACGCTCTCCGGGAGAGCGCTTGCAATTCGGTTTCCGCTTTCGCTCGTCTGCGAGAGGGCGTCCGTTTTGACCATTGTCGGGGTTTTGGATTGCGTCACAAGAGAGCTGTTTCGCACCTCCGCCTTCGTGTTCTTCAGGAGTATGCCGCTTCCCGCCCCGTAAAAGAGGTTGTTTCGGAATTTATAGCCGCCGGAGGGTGTTTTGTCGCGGCCGTTCTGGCGCAGATAGACGAGTTGCGCTTCCGGGCGATCTTTCTCAAAACCGAAAATATTGTTCTCGAATAGGTCGTCCTGTCC
Organism: Chthonomonadaceae bacterium; assembly: GCA_043757795.1. Classification (GTDB taxonomy): domain Bacteria; phylum Armatimonadota; class Chthonomonadetes; order Chthonomonadales; family Chthonomonadaceae; genus JAYVOT01. The sequence goes on from JAYVOT010000148.1 coordinate 1,505, forward strand.
GTTCTCTATCTCGACAGCGTGCTTCGAATCGTTGATGCAAAGGTTGTACCGCACAATGCAGCGTCGCGAGTAGCCCAGGCACATGCCGTAGTTCGAGTTCGAGCAGTTGTTGCCTTCGATGACTGTGTCGTCCACCAGATCGACTTCGATGGCGTTGTTCGGGGAAAACGAGCAGTCGTTGTTGCGAAGGATGTTGCGGTGAGAGCCGTTTTTCGGCGGCACGACCGTGCCCGGTTCGATAGGTCCTTCATTGGCGCGAATGAAGATTCCGTCCCCGCCATATCGCAAGTCGTTGCCTTCAATTAAGTTTTCATTGCTGTTGTGATCGATGCCGACTGCCTGCGAGTCGTAGGTTTGCCAGCCGGTGAGCGCCTGAAAAATCTTTCCGGAACCAGTCGTACACCAGATTGCGCGATTGTTTTTGAAGACGTTGTTTTGCGAGTTCCAGAAGTGAACTCCCCAGTTTCCGCTATAAGAGAAATCGCTGTCTTCAATGGCGTTTTTGGAGGAGCGGATGACATCGACTCCGTCCCATTGGTATTGGGACACGCACTTTCGTACAAGGCAATTTCTGCTGTCGCGAATGAGAATTCCGCCGCCCCATTGGTCTTCCGGTTGCGTTCCGCTCTCGTCGATTTCGGTTCCGGGCTTGAGGTCGCTGTTCCGAGAAGTTTTGCAGTTGAGGAGTTTGACCCCCTCGCAATGTTCCAAAACAACGCCCCAGAGATATCCGCTCACATCGGCGTTTTGTATAGTAACGTTTTTCGCGTTCTCAATTAGGACGCCTATCCCTTTGCCGTTGCGGCCCCCGATGAGTTTCGCGCCTTTGAAGTCCACTGAGAAATCGTTCCCAGTGATCGTGACGACCGCTTTCGCAGGATTCGGGAGCCGATAGGTTCCCGACAGAATGCGTCTTTCGCTTGTGATGGTTAGCCCCTGCGACAGAGGACGCGAGACGT
>JAYVOT010000149.1:0-9011 GCA_043757795.1 Chthonomonadaceae bacterium
AGCGTCACGAGGTTTCCAATCAGTCGAACAAGATCGTCCGTCAGGGAGGATTGAAGTTGCGTGACATCGTTTGAGAGGTATGAAGCGAGATCGCCGGAACGATTTTGATCAAAATAAGAAACCGGAAGACGTTGAAGGTGGGTGAAAAGTTTCTGTCGAATGTCTTGAATCACGCGATTTCCTGCGATAGCGACTAGCAATGACTGCGCATAGCCGATAACAGCGCCGAGAAGTATTAAGACGATCATCCCCAAAGCAAGTTTGTCAAGCAGTCCGATGTTGTGAGATATTAACACTTTATCAAGAATCTGTCGTGAGATCAAAGGTATGGAAAGCGAAATTCCCGTCGAAACAAGGACAAGCGCACCTGCGCCGATCAAGATATTTTTATAGGGAAGAGCGAGTTTGAGCAACCGCCCCAACGATCCGGCGTTGAGCGGGGCTTTGTTGTATTCAGTTTCAGGTTGGTCTCGTTCTCTTCTCATAAGGGCATCGAATCGCTTTTTAGAAGACCGTCATCGATTGAGGCGTGTTGCTTCCAATTAAGTAGTTTGCGTATTTTTTCGCTTCTTGCGACATGTTCACGGTCGGAAAGGACGGGTTTCATTCCCTCCAACGAAATATTACGTTCCAGGGTCACCCAACTTTTGCAACCGTCATAATCTTTGATTGCCGGAAGCGTGACCGCCTTCGGCAATCGATAGACTCTCAAAAGGAGGACATAGAGCGGATCGTAGGGATTGAAATCAAAGCGCATTTTGACATACTCTTCGTTCCACGGGAACTCGTCGGCGATGGAGTTGATCTTGTCTTCGGAAATGCAGGTTAAAATCTCTTCAACAACGACATAGGAGTCTATCGCTATCTCATTCGGGTTTCGCGAAACGGCTTGAATTTGCTCCAATTTTTTCACTGCGTCCGGTTTCAGCAGCGAAGATTTCTGATGTTCGTAGGTAGGGAGAAGAAAAAACTCCCGATCCGTCATTTCGAAAACGCCGTTCTCTTCGCGAATGCCGCCCTTGCGAATCAGAACGGTTTGTCTTCCGTCACGCATCTCATCGCAAGCCACTCTCCACTCCTTGAAAGCCCGGTTGTTTTCGTTTTTCATGATTGATGATTTAGCTCGAAGCTTTTCTCTTTGGTTCGCGGAGGTAGGGGTTCGTTCGCCGTTCATGCCCAAGAGAAGTGGCTTCGCCGTGTCCCGGAAGAACCTGAGTTTCGTCCGGCAAGGTGAGAAGTTTTTCTCGGATGCTCTCCATGAGAATTGGGAGGGAGGCGCCGGGAAGGTCGGTTCTGCCGATGCTGCCCTCAAACAGAACGTCACCGACTATCGCGACCTCTTCTAGAAGGAAAGTGACGCTTCCGGGCGAATGTCCCGGCGTGCATACAACCCGAATTTCAGTCTCGCCAAGAGTCAATGTTTGTCCCTCTTCCAGGAAAATCGTCGGCTCCGGCGAGGCAGTCAATTCCAAACCGAAACGCTTTCCCTGTATCGGCAGAGCCTGAAGCAACTTCAAATCCTCTTTATGAAGCGCGATCGGAATGTCGAACGCTTCTGAAAACGCCGCGTTGCCGATGATGTGGTCGAAGTGCGCATGCGTGTTAAGGAGGTAACGAAGTTTGTAACCTGCTTCGCGTATCTCAGGAATGAGTTTTTCGCTCTCGAAAGAAGGATCGACTATCGCCGCCTGTTGCGTCGCTTCATCCACGATCAGGTAGGTGTTGTTGTCCATGTCGCCAAGATTGTATCGAATAATCGGCATCATTAATCCTTCTTGTTCGCAATGCCCCAAGCCTGTTCAGCGAGACTTTTCATCACAAGCCCCTGTTCCCAACGGTCGCTGATCTCTTTGCCGTCCGGCGTTGTAATCGCATAACGAGGGGGACCGAGTTCGCTCCCGAACGGGAAGACATCGCCCGGCAAAGATCCTTCGAGCCAGTTTTGAAAAATGGCAGTCCAAATTCGCACGAAAAATTTCGCCGGGTCTGTCGTCCCGTCTGCAACATCTACCTGAACCGCCTCGCCATTCGAGATTCGCCCGTGCGCATGAGAGGTTCGCTCTATGACGCACGCCATTCGCTCAATCGCTTTTTCGTCTTCCCACCCGTAAAATTCGCCGCAGACTACCAGGTGCGAAAGATCGGCGGTGAATCGGATGTCCGGCACGAGTTCGACGAGCTGTTTGATCTGAGGCAAATTTTCGGTGAAGTTGCCCCGGTGAATCTCAATGAAGTAGGGGATGCCGGCGTCGTTTGCAAATTTCCGTCCTTCGCGACATATCTCAGCGACTTTTTCCGCAGAAGTGAAGGCGTCTGCAGGTTGACCAAAGATGAAATCGGCTTTCAATCTCAGGGCGCGAGCGACTTCCGTCTTCACCTGTTCCATGCTGAAAGGGCGGTGTCCCAAAACAAGTCGCAAACCATGTCTGTCCAGGGCTTCCTTGTGTTCGGCTTCAGTCTCATCGCTAAGCCAGCACTCCACCGCCTCAAATCCCGCCGCTTTGCATCGGCTGAATTTCTCATCAAGCGTCCACTCCACAGGAGAATTGAAAGGGAGTTTGCTCATTCCCCAGAGCGCCTGATGCACCCTCAAACGAGGCGCGTTGTTGCTTCCATCGTTGTATCGAACTATCTGCGTTGACACGTTTTGGTCTCCTTCAACGATCGCTCAATTTGCTTTTTTTGTTTGCCAGGTCTTCCGGGCAAATGTTCGTAATACGAATGCCGAGGCGCGCGAAAGCTGAACCGAGTTGTACCCAATCCGAGTCAGTCGCATTATAAATCGTAGGCAAATTGACGCTTTTGAAAAACAACGCAACGAATTTGCGGTCTGCCTTATCAAATTCTTGCAATTCTTCGTCTTCCGGAAACTCCGTAAAACCTCTGTTAGGATGAGGAGTGATCGTCGCTTGCTCGCACTTTGCAGGGTTGAATTGATTCTCATGAACCCACAAGTAGAAACTCTTACCGGGCATTTGCGGCCTCGGATCAAAGTCTAAGTAAGTTTTGTACTCCATGTAAATTTGCTGAGTGTCATCAAGAACAATCATGCCCTTCTGAACTTCGTAAAGCAAGTCGATAGCGGATATAACGCATTCAGGAGATGCGGCGCTGACATCGTTTGCCGCCATCGGGACATTGTTATCGACAATGAATGCACGCATCAATTTGTCGATCGCTTCTGTATCAACTTCCGACGCATCATCGCTTTCATCATTTCGCCGCTCTCCTCAAGGTCATTCCCGAAAAAATTCTCCGGCCAGTTTTTAATATAGCCGTACTCATTCAATTGCAGTGGCTCCAATTGAGACTCTGATCCTTCGTTTTTACAAAAATAGAGTTTGACGCTATCAGATGAGACGCCAATCGGATCGACATCATACTCCGCCATTCTCCTCTGGAGTCGCTTCAGCAAATGTTCGCTATGACTTTCCAGAATGATCTGTATGTTTCGAGTTTTCACAACTTCGACCAGGACATCCGCAAGTCCAGCTTGAACGGAAGGGTGAAGATGAATTTCCGGTTGTTCCAGAATAATTGTCGATCCTTCAGGTGCATAGTAGCAAAGAGTAATTACAGGCAAAATCTGTGAAACTCCAAAACCGACTTCCGTGAGTCCGACTTTTCTTGAATTCTTTGACTTTCGCACAGTCACCTGGTAAATATTGCTTACATTGGAAATTCGTTCGACTTCAAAAGACTCTACTAAGCCAAGCTTCTGTAACTGATTAGCAACTTTCACCTGTAAATTCACTTTATCTCCTGATGTCGATTCGCTGTCATAGGCTACTGATGCGAGTAGAGCGTCAACTGTGGATTCGCCCCACATCCCAACGTCAGGGGGGCGAGCGCCTCCCCGAATATAGGCTTTCTTCGGGTAATCACGAATTGGGGCGAGATAGAATAACGATTCGAAGAAACGATCAAATGAAAGTTCAGACTCAGAAAGAACTTGAGCGTTATGATAGCAAGAATTCACCTGTTGAGGAAACCGATAGCATTTGATCGGCGATGGAAAATTATAATTCAGTCCTTGAATCTGCTGCAATTCTAAGCCTGACTGTTCAAAAGTATACTCATCCGCCTTCTCAGTCTTCTTTCGCATTCCAAGAGTTTGAGAAGTGAGTTTATTTTTTAAATCGTACCGAAATTCTTCGACTATAATTTTGCCGGTGGGTACGCTTCTCACTTGATTTACAGTGCATTCGAAATTCATTTCAAATGTTTCAAAATGTTTATCTCTGTCTAATCCTAAATTTTTAATGATAAACGAGGGGGATAATGACCACCCTAAAGAAAACCCGATCCCTTCCTTATTGGCATCTTCATTCCCCTTTGAGTGGACTGTATCGGAAAATGAGTCGAGATATACTAGAGAATCTTCGTTTCCAAAGTGAAGCGCCTGACTTGGATCCGACGACCTCGAGGTCTGTTTTAGTAGCAGAAGAGATTGCAAAGTAAGAGTTCAGACTTGATGAGAGTCATAGACTATTTAAGCCAGCGGTCAGCTACAAATGAGATTGAGTTCTGACATCAAACAAGTATCATTAAAAAAAAGTCTCATCAAGTCTGAACTCTTACATTGCAAAAGACTCGTTTTGCCGGAACTATTCGTTCCGAAAAATCCTGTGATTGATCCGAATTTAATGTCGCCCGTATCTCGCCAGCATTTGAAGTTTTTAAGTCGAAGCGTTTTTAACATGGCTTTCTCTCAACAGGATTCTCAAAGCGCTTTTTTCGCTGCCTCTACATCGGCTTTCATCTGCACAACGAGCAAATCGAGCGAAGCGAATTTTAGTTCCGGACGAATGTATTTAATGAACTGCAGTTCCATTTCCGTCCCGTAAATATCTTCATTGAAGTCGAACAAAAACGTCTCGATGGATCTGCCCGCGCCTTCAATTGTAGGTCTGTTTCCGATACTGCAAGCCCCTCCCAGTGTGCGCCCGTCGTCAAGAAAGGCTCTCACCGCCCAGACTCCATCGAGAGGGACGAGCTGACGAACCGTCAGATCAAGGTTCGCAGTGGGAAAGCCGAGCGTTCGACCCAGCTTCTGTCCCTGAACCACTTTGCCTGCGAGAAGATAGGGGTGACCCAGAATTTGTTCCGCCTCTTGCACGTCGCCGTCGCGCAAAAGCTCTCGGATTCGCGTGCTGCTCGCCATGACCCCGTTCACGCTTACCGGTTCGAGAGCATCCAAAGTGAAGTCATAGGCGCCTTGAGATCGTTGTAAGAAGTCGATGTCTCCTGCGCGGTTTTTCCCAAAGAAAAAATTATTTCCGACGACAACGGCTTTTGCTCCCAACTTATCTTTAAGAACCTGTTGTAGAAAAGCTTCAGGAGACAGTTCGTAGATGCTGGAATCGAACTTCGCGACGACTAAAACGTCCGGCTGAAGCTCCCCTATCAAACGAATGCGCTGTTGGGGGGTGGTGAGGTAGGGGGCGGCGCGTTCAGGATCAATGACTGTGGCGGGACGTCTGTCGAAAGTCAGAACGACGGCGGTTCTATTTTGCTGTCTAGCATCCTTCACGGCTGTGCGAATGATCGCCTGATGCCCGACATGAATCCCATCGAACGCTCCGATCGCAACGGCGGAATTGGCGAAAGGAGGGGAAAGCGTCTCTAAACCTTCGATCACGTTCATACTTATGTCAATACCTTTGTCGGTCGCAGCGTTCCTTCTGTAATTCTTGCAACCGCGCACAATTCCGCTTGTTCGTTCAATACAGCCACCGGATATGAGTCAGCTTGGAAATTTTCGTTCAGGGCAATGAACCGTCCCTGCCGAATCAGCGCCAGGGCTGTTTCGTCCAATGTGACTTGAGTCCATGATGCAGTCGCCTGCGAGAGGGGAATCACGGTTTCATGCAACGTCCCCGCTTCGCTTCGGAGTTGCAACTCTTCGAGGGAGTAGGCGTTCTCCACATGAAAAACCGTCTGATCGTTTTCGCCGACCCACACTCTTCTCAACTTGGACATGCAAGCCCCCACGCGCGTCGCTCTACCAAGATCAAAGGCGAGAGTGCGAATGTAAGTTCCCGTAGAGCACATCACATCAAAGGAGGCAGTCGGCCTTTCACCGGGATTGAAAGAAGTCATCTCGAATTGCGAGACTTCGATCTCTCTTCCCTCGCGCTCCACGACGATGCCCTCGCGAGCGAGTTCGTAGAGTCTTTTTCCCTCATGATGCCTTGCGGAGACCATTGGCGGAATTTGTACTATTGTACCTTGAAAGGCGGGCAGAAGGCGTTGAATGTCGTTCTCGTTTAGCCGGGAAGCGTCTTGAACGGCTGTAATTTCGCCGGAAGTATCCTGAGTCGTCGTCTCCACTCCGAATAGAAACTCGGCGACGTATTTTTTCTTTGACGCACTGAGAAACTCAGCGAGGCGCGTTGCTGCGCCTACGCACAAAACAAGCGCTCCGGTGGCGTCCGGATCGAGGGTTCCGGTATGCCCGACGCGCTTCGTTTTGTAAAACTTTCGTATTCTATTGACCACGTCATGCGAAGTCATTCCTGCGGGCTTATCGACGACTACAATGCCGTTGTGCTCTGAAACTGATTTCAAAAATTCTCTTTCCGTTTTGAACCGCGATTATGATTAGTAGAGTTACAAGCGGCTAACTCATAAGTCCCAATTGGACGCCTTCTTGCCCGAATATAGCGAAATATTAGCACACTTTTTAAAAATAGGATACCCATTGCATGCTTCGGCGAATGAAAGCGCGATCAATGTGTGATCGGCGCTTGAATTCAGCCTTGCTTTCCGGTACAATATGTCCGTATAAAAATGGCGCTTGCGGATAGAAGTGGGTTTCCTATCCGGGTGAATCGCTCGAACTGCAGCGTTCGCTTTGTCCTTCCCGCTCCGGGCGAGTCCCGGAGCCACTGCGTTTCAGCAATAGTTTGGGACGCCCTACGACCGAGGGGAGGGTTATATGCGCCACTACGAGGCAATGTACATCGTAGACGCCGACACGCCTGATGAGGCGCTGGAGGCGGTCATCGCGAAGTATAAGAAAGTCGTGACTGACGCCGGCGGCGAAGTCAGCGAAGCAGGCAAATGGGAAAAGGGACGCAGACTTCTGGCGTATGAGATCGCGAAGAAGCGCGAAGGAATGTATCTGATGATGCAGTTCGTTTCCGCTCCGGAAGTTCCCAAAGAACTGGACCGAATCTTCAAAATCAACGACGAAATCATCCGATTCCTAATCGTTCGACAAGATGGAGACGAGGAGTAGAGAAATTCACGAAATCTTTTTATAAGATTTCCGGTTTCAACTTCTCCAACTGATTAGGCATAACAGAGTGATGCAAACTGCGTCGCTACATCATCAATAATTGTAGAACCGTTGACTCATCGGATGAGTCATCAGGGTAGGAGGAAGCTATGTCTCTTAATAGAGTTACGCTTGTAGGACGTCTCACTAGAGACCCGGAACTGAAGTACACCCCGCAGGGAGTGCCTGTCGCATCAATGGGAATCGCCGTCAATCGTTTCACAAAAAACGACTCAGGCGATTATGACGTGGACTTCTTCAATATCACTGCATGGAGGCGAACCGCCGAATTTGCAAACAACTATTTGAAGAAGGGGCGACTTGTTTCCGTTGACGGCAAATTGCAGGCAAGATCTTGGGTGGACGCGGCTTCAGGTCAGAAGCGAACAGCTGTTGAAATAGTCGCTGAGGACATTCAGGGTCTTGACAAACGTACCGATGGCGAAACAAGCGGCGCAGAGGAGAGCTACGGCGGCGGGGAGAACTACTCCGCACCTTCAGCTCCCGCTTCAGCGCAGGCTTCCGCTCCCGCTGCAAGAGCGTCCGCTCCCGCAGCGCGACCTAGCAGACCCGCTCCTCCGCCAGTAGATGACAACGATGAAGCCGATCCGTTCGCTGATGAATGACGAGCAGTGAGCTATCCCTGTTTTTTCTGGAAAGGAAAACAGATAAATTATGGCATCCGCACCCCGCAGACCCAGCGCAAAACCGAATAAATTTCGCAAGCCGCGACGTAAAGTCTGCACCTTCTGCGTCGATAAGTCGCAGAGCGCAGATAAAACTGTGACAGTTGATTACAAACAGATGATTCTCGGACGATTCCGAACCAAGCTCATTTCCGAGCGCGGCAAGATCGTTCCGCGAAGAATCACAGGAACTTGCGCTCTTCACCAGCGCAAAGTAACTGAAGCGATCAAGCGAGCGAGACACATCGCACTGCTTCCCTTCGTGACGGATTAGCGCTGACTAGCGACAAGCGATTAAGGAGACATCTCTCATTTTTGATGGGAAATGTCTCCTTTCAACACGTTTGGCATATAAGTTGCGTATTTGTTGTTGAGCGGACGAAATTCAGCTCAACGCCATTTTCAGGAGACGTATCGCATGACAGACAATAACTTGCCAAGAGTTATAACAAAGCCCTGGGGGTATGAAATCCTCTTCGCATTGACGGATCAGTATGTAGGAAAAATCATTCACGTGAACAAGGGAGAGAAGCTTTCTTTGCAGTATCACGATGAAAAGGATGAGACAAGCTATCTGCAATCTGGAAAAATGTTGCTCACTCAAGGAGCTTCCGTAGATGAGTTGACTGTTCGAGAGATATTGCCGAAAACCTGTTGGCGCAACACGCCGAAAATGATTCACACGATTGAAGCGCTTGAAGACTCCGATGTCTTCGAAGTGAGCACTCCCCAGATCAATGACGTAGTGCGACTTTCTGACAACTACGGACGAGAAGGCACCAGCGCACCCTGAAACAAGGGGAAACCTCGTCACAACAGCCATAAATTCCCGCTCAAGCATTTGTGGATACTTGGAATGGGGAAGTTTTCTCCATCGACTCAGAGCGGGCGCTTTTTGCGACTCACTTCAACTGCTCAGCTAATGCCTCCGGGGAGTTGACGGGTCGCTGACAGGTAAAATTTTTGCAGACATAGGCAGTCGGTTTGCCGTCGAGAAGTTCTCGGTTTGCCAAAAGCGCTCTCGCCGGGTCCGCCCCTACCGG
>JAYVOT010000150.1:0-9002 GCA_043757795.1 Chthonomonadaceae bacterium
TGCGACTTCGAAGCGCCTGCACTCTTCATCCAACTCTCGAAAGGAAGCGAGGGTGAACAAATAAATGTCCTCTCGTCGCAAGTTGCCTCCGATTTGTCCGCTCCCACCCGCGGAAAACTTTTATCCCTCCTGTCACCCCGGTATAGAGTCCGGCGAAGCGGACTTCGCGTCTTCCTGAGGGAGGACTTTAGTCCCCGATTTCCCGTGCAGGAGGGCATTCTTCTCGGATAACAAGACCAATGATAAGACGACGCACTAATTGTTGGGTGTTTCCTTAGCGTAAAAATATCCAGAAGGGGTTAGCAGGAAAAATCAGTAGTCGCTCACTGTCTTGGTTGTGATCTGCAAAAGCGGCGCTTCCCACTGTATGAGGGACGCGCCGCTTTTTCAAATCATTGAATTGGAAAAAATACGAGGACGGAATGAGAGTTTCTCCGCCTACGTCTTCAGTGTTGAGAAACCTTCATTGACGGCTCTTACTACATTCGAGTGCAACTCCGCGTTCGAAGCCGCTATCAGCGAGCCGAAATTGGGTTCGGTCGTGTCCATAAGTTTCCAATCAGAGAGGTCTTCTCCCCACGCATCAGTTATCACGCAACCCGCTTCCGTCGCAATCAGGGCGGCTCCGGCCACGTCGTATCCGTAGAGGCAAAGCAAACGTCCGCCCCCCAATTTCTTAAAAGCTTCTTTCGTCTGCGGGAAGTCGCGTATCAGGCGATTTCGAACGTCGACGATGCAAGAGAGTTGTCCTGTCGTCAGTCGGGTCAGTTCAAATGCGCTACTATTCAATACGAAAAATCCGCCGCGGACCGTCGTGGGATTCGCTACATCCTTCAAAGCCTGAAAAATCAACTCCATCGGCGCTCCGACCACCCCCAAAGTCAACGCCATATTGGGAATGTCAGTCGTTGGAGACAAAAACGGCGGGATTGATTTCCCAGCTCCATCAGTGATCAGTACTCCGCCTCCGCGTTCCGCAGTGAAAGTCAAATTTCCCTTGATTTCGGCGATAGCGGCATATCGTACGTCTTTCAGCGCCGGACGCGGGACAGGATCCGCCCACGCCACCGAGACCACGCAAGCCTCGAAACCAGCTATCGCCCCGCGAGTTCCGTCTATCGGGTCGATGATAAGGACGCCCTCCGGTTCGCGATTCGGGAAGGGACGAACTAGCCCCTTGTCTTCGGAGTAATAAGCGACGTTGAGCGCATGATCGTGCAAGTACTGTTCCACCGCATCCTCAGCGATGTCGTCGATATCGAAGGTTGCATCACCGCTCGAGGCAACGCCGGTGATTTTTCTGGCTCGCCAGGTGCCAAGATGCGGCAATACCGCCGCTTTCACATGTTCCGCAAGTCCGCGAATAGAATCTTTCGGTGTCAATATTTCAGTTCCATTTCCCTTTCAAAGCTTTGCAATCCGGCGGCGTTGCCAATAGTCTATGAAAATTTCCGATCTTGCAGCAGTTGCGGCTAAATGGAGAAGCCAGTCTATTTTTCCTTTTGGTAATGTGAAATAAACAGAGGCTCTTGACACATGCGATCAGGCGCCGCGACGAGCCGCCCACGTCACTGCATTAAAAAGGATTTTCCGCACGTTTGCGTCGAAGTAAGTAGGATACGCCTCATGTCCCGGACGGAAGTAGAACACTCGTCCTGCGCCCTCTCCCTCCCCGACTCCATTTCCGGGTCCGGAGGTGAAGTTGGGGTCTTTGCCCTTGCCGACGGTCCAAACCGAAGAAGGGAAGTATTCGCCGCCTGCCGGGAAGTAGGATTGGAAGACGACGCAACTTGAAGGCGGCGTGTCGAAAGGAGCTCCATACATCTCCTCTTCAAGAAGGACGAAGTCATTGACTCCTTTTGCGATAGGGTGTTTCGGTGCGCAGACGCGAATCTCTTCCGTGTCTGAAGGGATTCGCTCCCGCCAGCCGCCCTTCAGGTGTCCGGGACACGCGAGAGTCCACTGAAGAGGCTTGCTGTAGTGCGCGGAGTGCAAGGCGATGAAGCCCATTCCTCGTTCGTGAACATGCTCTTTGATTCTCCTCGCAACGTCGTCGTCCACAAGACCATGTCTCGCGTGCGCCCACCACAGAAGTACGTCAACGTTTTTGAGAGTCTCTTCGGAACATCCCTGATCCGGATCATCGAGATGCGCGGTTTTCACTTCGAGCGCTTCCCCTCCTAACAGTCTCAAACCTTCCGCGATGGCGCCTCGAATGCCTTCCGGGTAGACCTCTTTCGGAGCGTGTCCAGGATTTTCATCCCAAACTAATACACGAATCGGATTCAATTCTGTCATTATGATCTCCTCCTGATCTTCACAAAACGATTTAGTTTGAATTTAAAGATGCACGGATCGGTCAATCGCCATCATCAAGAAAAGCAGTGCGAGATAGAGCATGGAGTAGTGAAAGAGTTTGCTAGCTCGCGGACGTTCGATCTTTTGAAAGAGCTGCAAAGCGTAGACGAAAAGGATGGCATTCAGTGTCACAGAGGCGACGAAGTAAATTTTTCCCAGTGCAAGTTCGCGAACGAAAAAGGGCGTAATCGAAATCAGCGCCGTCAAAACAGTGTAACCAATGATCTGTATGACAGTCACTCTATCTCCGCGCACGACCGGAAGCATTGGAATGCCGACGCTCGCATAGTCGTCTTTCAGGAGGATCGCAAGCGCCCAGAAATGCACGGGAGTCCAGACGAATATGATTGCAAACAAAACCCACGCCAGTGCGCTCAGGTTATTTGTGATCGCCGCCCAACCCACAAGAGGCGGGAACGCGCCTGCCGCCCCGCCGATAACGATGTTGTGCCAGGTTCTGCGCTTAAGAAGCATCGTATAGATGACGACGTAAAAGACGAGACCGGCGAGAGCGAGCATGGCAGTCAAGAGGTTGGCTGAGAGCCACAGCAGTGCGAACGACCCGCTCGCCAACCAGAAAGCGAACCAGAGAGCGTTGGAAGAGGTGATTTTGCGAGTCACTGTCGGACGTGTAGAGGTTCGTTTCATACGCCCGTCAATGTCCCTATCGATCACCATGTTGATGGCGTTTGCCGCTCCTGCCGCCATGTATCCGCCGATGCCGACCGCTAGAAAGAGCAACAGATTGGGAACGCCCTTTTGAGCGATGAACATCGCGGCGAGCGTCGTGAACAGCAGCAGGCTGATGACGCGAGGCTTGGTCAACGCAAGATAGTCTTTCCAACCGGCAGGTTCCAACCCCTCTTCGATTTCCAGTCCGAACCGATGATCCTCAATGACAGGCACTCCCTCCGCCATCGCGGAAGCCGACAATAGAACGAGGTTCAGCCAGACCAGGTCTCCCAGAAGCAAATGCAACAGTTGCATCGGGATAGGAGCTTTCATAAGTAGATTGAGCAACCCTGCAAAAATCTGAATGATAAAAAGAGCGCCCATTCTCTTAGCAAATCGTTCCGTATTCGGCGAAGGACGCAGATGGCTCAACAGACCCGCTATCAAAAGCGAATACAGTCCTACGGACATTGCAATGAGCGGGTGCAGGGGGCGCAGACGCACTAAAAAACTAGCTCCCGGCAGAAAATCCTGCCGAATGCCCTCCGCAAGCGTCGCACTGGGGTGCAACATATCTCCTAGCGCCGTAATAACTCCGCTCACGCCCAGAATAAGCGACCCGGCAAACGCTATGAAGATCGCCAACCCGATGACCCCTTGACCTTTAAATCGAATTTGCTTTTCGCCCGAACCGATCCACGCAGTCAGGGTAAGCGAGGAGAGGAGGAAGAAAGTCGTAGTCAGGTGAACGCTTCCAATGATAGCTCGAAGTATGGATTCACTGTGCGCCGTCGCGCCAAGCTTCACCTGCACGGCGCCGACAAGCCCCTCCGCCAAAGTAAATAAAAGCGTGATGACGGCAAACGAACGCGCTTGATGCCCTTTCGGAAAAATGGAGCGAGACCAAAAAACAAGAAGAAGAAGCAGAGGCGCAAGCGGAGTCGTGGAGATACGATGAAAAAACTCGATGATTTTAGGAGTGCGATTAAGAGTAGGTATGATTTCCCCGCCGCAAGCCGGCCAGTTCGCTCCGCACCCGTCTCCGGAAAACGAGGCGCGAACGAAAGCTCCCCACATAATGACGAAGAGGGTATACAACAACAAACCCCAGGCGAAGCGGGGGAAATTACGTTTTGTGAGATAATGTGTTTTGACAAAATTCAAGTGTTTGTGAAAGGCGTTTGCCATAGTTCGCGGCCTCCATTGTCGCAGCCTGTATTTTACCTTACATTGAGAATAAAATCACAAATTGGAACAATCCGGAATCGACTGCCGCCTAATGACTGTACCTGTACTGACTTTCATCCAACGCAACGTCGGATTAGGACCATGTTGCGAGTGAGTAGTCCTGTCGAGTCAGGCACGGCAATACATACAACAGATGACAAACGGGAAACGAAAACTGGAAGCGGTTCGTAACTCTGAAGACGCAAACTTCAAAATGCGTTGATTCGACCTTTCAATCAACTGTCGATGCGAGTTCCTGAAGATATCTCGCTCTTGAGGTCATGAGGCTTCTGACTAAGTGATTTTCAGCCAATAATACAGTGCAAACCCACCAACTAAAAATCAAGACAACATTATATAGGACTTATTGAGTGACAATGATGCTATTGGAAAATGAAAGTAAATATGACGAGCTGACGAAAGTCTCTTCCGAATTGGAAAGAACGATCTCTCGTTTGAGTATGCTCGCTAAAATCCCTGGAATGCTCATCGGTTCGGAACCGCTTAAAATCCAAATCCGCACGCTTGCGGCTATGGTCTGTGAAGCCTTCGATGTGGATACCTGCGTCATACGTACTTTGGATGGGGGCGATATGGCGCTAGTCGCTGCCTCAGGAGTGGAAGAGTCTGAACTCGCCCCTCGCTTTCCGAGCAATTGGGGAGCTTGCCAACAAATCGTCAATAAGAAACAGTCCATTTTCATTCCCGATGTACGAGTTGACCCGATCACTGCGCCCGTCGTGAACACTTTGCCGTCGACGATGCAGTTTCATTCCTATGCCGGAGCGCCCCTTATCGTTGAGGGCGAAGTGATAGGGATATTGGGAGTTTTTACAAAACAGAGGCAACTGATTTTTACCGAGTTGGATTTGGAGCATTTGCAGATTGTAGCGAACCCGATCGCTATCGCCATTATGAATGATCGTCTATTCAAGGAAGTATTCACCCAAAAAGAAATTATTATTAAGGAGATGGAAGAGAAAACTCTGCTTGAGGCTAGATTTTTGCAAGCGCAAAAAATGGAAAGCATTGGAAATTTAGCCGGCGGAATAGCGCACGATTTCAACAATCTTTTGATGTCCGTCATAGGTTTCAATGAGCTTGCTTCGATGGAACTAGATGTCTGCCATCCAGTGCAGAGCCACTTAAAGAACGTCGCGGTCGCTGCAGACCGAGCTTCAAACCTGACTTTGCAACTGCTCGCTTTCGCCCGAAAGCAGACTTCGACACCAAGTGTTTTCTCGATGAACTCACTCATTGAAGAGACCAAAAGAATGATGTCTCCTCTCATCGGCGATTTCATCAACTTGAGTCTCCTTTACGATACCAACGACACAGTTAAGCTTGATCCGGGGCAGATGCAGCAAGTTTTGATCAATTTGATCATCAATGCGCGAGACGCAATGCCTTCCGGCGGGAATCTGACTCTCAAAACCCGTTACTCGCTCACGCAAAGTTGCGATGCAGGAGAACCGGCGTCCGAAGATGGACCTTATGTTTGCGTAGAAGTTTGCGATACTGGAATCGGTATGCCTCCTGAAGTGTTGGAGCGAATATTCGAACCTTTCTACACGACAAAAGCGATGGGGAAAGGAACCGGATTAGGATTGGCGACGTGTTACGGGATCGTGAAACAGAACTGCGGGCATATCTGCGTCCGTAGTTCTCCCGGTCAAGGCACAACCTTTTATATCTATTTGCCTTATCACCATGAAGAGGTTCAAACTCAAGAAGAGTCTCAGATTGAGGATCCAATTCCGAGGGGCAGCGAATCCATCCTGCTAGTGGAAGACGACGATCAAGTTCGAGAGATGATCACGCTCTGGTTGAAACAACTAGGATATCGCGTGACTTCCGCTCATACCGGGTTGGCGGCTCTGAATCTCGTTCTTGAACGCTCAGGCGGCTTTTCAATTGTCATCACGGATTCCACTATGCCGGAGATGGGGGGCTATGAACTCAGCAGCAGTTTGCACACTCTCTACCCCGATCTTCCTGTGATAACGCTCTCAGGATACTCTGAAGACCCTCATTTTCAGTCGGAAGCTCTGGATTTCTTACGGCCGTTTCTTCAAAAACCTTTCTCTGCCGGAACGCTCGCGAGAAAGGTTCGCGAAGTCTTGAACTCATTGAAGACCTAAAAACAAGCAGGAAATCAACCGTGTTTCAACGAAATCTCTTATATCCTTTTTAGCGAGGTCATAAGAGATTTTATTTTGACTGGTTGCGCTTTTTAAGGAGAGTTGAGAATATGCCTCAAGTTGCGACATTGCCTCCGCGAGAGGACGGATATTTGCGTAAAAAACTGAGTCTGGTCGAATGTCGTTTTTTGACCTCCGGAGGTTTCCTTGAGCCGGGAAAATTTGAACTGATCGAAGGGGAGATTGTCTACAAGACGGGACAGGGAAGAATCCATATCTTAACTGTCACACGGATTATTGCCGCTCTAATTACAATTTTCGGCATCGACTCGATTCAGTCTCAAGCGCAGATCGGCATAGGCGAAAACGACCCTTTCAACGACCCTGAACCGGATGTCGCCGTGGTTCGAGGCGATCTGAGACGTTACGTGAAACGGGAGCCTGATCCTGCTTCGGAAATTCTTCTAGTTGTTGAAGCCTCGTTGTCTTCGCTCATTGGCGACAAAACCACGAAAGCTCAACTTTACGCAAAGCATGGCGTTCCTGAGTATTGGGTGGTCGCAATCGGAACGCGCCAACTCATCGTCTTCAGACAGCCGACAAGCGAGGGCTATGCGGACATTCAAACCTATGAAGAAGAAGATTTCGTCTCGCCGCTTTCCGCTCCTGACTCATCAGTTTCGGTATTCGGACTTCTGCCGTAGTTCCTGGAAAAAGTCAGTTGGCGATTGCGAGTCTTAATGATGACGAAGCGCTTAAAAATAGTTTGGTTTCGGATTTGCTCAACGATTTTTTTGTTTTTGTTATATTCAGCTCTATCCGCTCAAACCGATTCCTTCGCCATTCAAAACCGTCCCGATGCGGTTCGAGCAGTCTACCGGTATCCTGCAATCTATGCGGAAGTGAGACTGAGTGGCCGCAAAATCAGTTCCGCCTTAAAGCCGGGCGACTCAAACGAGCCTTTGTTTGCTTTTGCTTTTTTGGTTCGAAACAATCCTGATCAACGACTTTTCACGCTTGATTGGCGAACCGAAAACCCTTCCGTTCTCTATCGAACGCATTTCGACCGGAAGCGAAATATGTTGTGGTTTCATAAGATTGAAATGACAAAAGCGCTATTAGCCGTCAATGAGTGTTACCTATTCGCAAAAGTGACAGCAAGAGCTTTCACAACACTGGGGATCTCTAATAAACGAGGCTTGACTGAAGAACTGACAGCGACTAAAACTAATAAGCATAGTCGGAAGGACCGATTCCTTCTTCGCTTCAATACTCTTTTGAAACATGGATGCGAATGCGCGGTTTTGCCATCCAAAAAAATTCCCAACTTCGGTTCAAGAAGAGACCTTTTTCCCTGAGGGCAATTTCCATAAGTTTGCCTATCGCAGATGCCGCGTGTCTAGCGAGGTTGCGAATGGTTCATAATGAGAGCGACAATATATCCGTTTGCGTTTCGCAAACCGGTCGCAAAAACGCCTGCACATTCTTGGAGAAGAAGTTGACTTTGTCCTATAAACTCTGCGCGATTGATCTTGACGACACCTTGCTGGGAGCGGATCATCAGCTGTCAGCGGAAAATGAAGCCGTTATTCGAGATGTTGTCTCGAAGGGCGTGAAAGTCGTACTCGCCTCCGGCAGAATGTTCGCTTCATCCCTTCCGACCGCTCTCAAGTTGAACCTCGACACCCCGATCGTCTGCTACAACGGCGCTATGGTGAAACATCCGGTCACGAAAGAAGTGTGGCACGAGGACGCTGTGTCAGCGGAAATCGCAAGAGACGTCATGGAGTACTGCAGAGAAAAAAAACTGCAACTTAACTTTTATTACGACGATATTTTGCGTTCTGCGGCGAATACCCAATGGCTTGATCTCTATCTCAGGCGCACCTCTTCCCCTTTTCAGGTCATGCAGGATTTTTACTCTGATTTGAGCGGGTTGGCGCCGACAAAACTCATCATCGTCGACGAGCCTGATCTCATCTTACGACTTCTTCCCGAACTGACCGCGAGATATGAGGACAATCTTTTTGTAACCCGGAGCAACGCTGAGTATCTGGAACTATTGCCGCCTAATGCCAACAAAGGCAGCGCACTTGCGAAGGTCGCTGCAAGATATGGAATTACTGCCGAAGAGTCTGTGGCTTTTGGAGACAGTTGGAACGACATCCCTATGTTGGAGTGGGTAGGATTGGGGATAGCTGTTTCCAATGCAAAAAAGGAAGTTCTGGCGATTGCGAAGAAGATAACAGGCAGTAATGCGGAGCATGGAGTGGCAACGGCTCTACGAGAGATATTTTCATGAGGAGTTAATCATGGGGTTCTTCGATTCATTGGTTTCAAAATTCTTTCCCGGCAAGGGAAGCCGCAAGGAGAAAAAAGTGGCGAGTCTCAGTTTTGACGAGGTGCAGTCCCTCATAGATGCCAACAACAATTCGGATTTTTCGACGGAATTGTTGACTTGTTTGACCTGGAAAGAGAGCGGATGGAACCCCGCCGTCGTGAACCCGCGCAGCGGCTCTACCGGTCTGATGCAAATGACGAAAATAGCAGTAAAAGATGTCAATCAGCACAATCCGAACGGCGATCAGTACACGATGACGGATA
>JAYVOT010000151.1:0-2446 GCA_043757795.1 Chthonomonadaceae bacterium
CTCCTCTGACCCCAAAGGCGGAGGACGTCGTCTATGTCGGCGGCGCGAACGGCGCGGCGATGCTGGATCGTATGGGGGTCATCTATAGGATTTCAGACCGACCTCAATTAGATGCAGATCTTTTAAAATCGCGCCCCGGAATGCAGTTGGCGATCATGGGCAGTGAGTCAAGGACGGATAAGGGAGCGTTGCAGGCGTTTTTGCTCAAGGGCGGACGAGTCGTCTTTCTGCCTTCCAATTTCATATCGGGACATGGAGTCGAGGAGGTTATCAGTTCAAAGCCGACGGAGGGTTCGCTGACGGTTCCCGATTGGCCGGAATGCCGTGGATTAAGCGTTTCCGATTTACGATTCAGAGCTGAGCGTCAGTCATTCTTGTTGGAGAGCTTGCCGGTTTTTGCGGCGAAACAAGCGGATGGAAAAACAGTCGGAACAAAAAATCTAATCGGTGCGAACGGGTTGCTTGGCAGGCTTCAAATCGGGAAGGGAGTGGCGCTATTCTGTCAGATCGACCCGGATAGGTTCGACGCGGACAACCTGACTTATTTCCGACTTACCCGGTGGCGTCAAACGCATGCTCTAAGTTTGATTCTCTCTAATATGGGCGCTAGCTTCAAGCAGGATGACGGCATCTTTCACCCTACGACTCCGGAAGCGAGAGCTGGCAAATCAGGTTTCTATCATCCTGATTACCGGACGGATTTCGAATTTGGCGACGACCCCTATCGTTATTTCAGGTGGTAGGGAACCGGATGTCGGGTTGAAACCTGTGATAGAATTTAATATGTCAGTCTTCGTGCGTTGCAAGGAGGAGACGGAATTGCGCTCCGACGAGGCGGCAAGGACGGTCGCGTGAAACCTCGCTTTGTCTCATAGTCGGTACGAAATTGCGCTCCGGCCCCTCCTCTTGCAGAGTTATCCTTAGAAAGGGAATGCCAGCCCCGTATCATCCTCTCGTCGATTTTCCATTTTCCCAGACAGTGGGAAAATGCTCGCCCATGAGGATTTTACCCGGTGCGACGGTGATGTGGCGCTCCACCAGGTGCGTCCTGCCTTCCGGAACGTAGCGCGTATGTCCCGGCATGTAGTGAACGGCGATCGCGGGTCTGCCCTTCGCGCTTTTGTTGGCAGGGCTGCCGTGCCAGGTCAGGCAATGGTGAAACATCACTTCGCCTTTTTTGACCTCGCATGGCTCTATTTCGATGATCGTATCCTTCGGAAGGAGAGATAGATCCGGCAGGGGGTCGAAAGTCTCCGGGTCCGTCCCGATAGTTCCGCCTTTATGAGGCCCCCAGAGATGGCTGCCTACAACCATGCTCATGCAACCGTTTTCAATAGTCGCGTCATCCAGGGCTACCCAGGCGCTAACAAGGTCCGCAGGTTGAATGATGGGCCAATAGGGATGGTCCTGATGCCAATCGTTGGGTCCGCCCTTCAGGGGAGGTTTGTACTGCACTTGATCGTGCCAGACTCGAACCGTGTCCGTCTTCATAAGTTGAGCCGCCATTTCACAGATAGCGGGATTGTAGATATGCTCGTTGAAAAGGTCGTCCGCCTGGAAAATATTGACGATTTGTACGACTACTCGCTCCGCCCCGCCCATATTCCTGTTTGCATCGGGGGTTCGGGAATATCTGCCTTCCATAACATCGAAAAGCCGCTCTCGAAGTTCATCGGCATTTTTATCGGTCATCACGCGCCCGGCTTTTAAAAAACCGCGTTTAATGAATTCTTGCATCTGCGTATCTGTCAACATTCGTTTTCTCCTGACTCCGCCTCTCGCTTACAGGCGGATATGAGAGGGAATTCTATTGAAATCGATCATAATCCTTCTCATAGCGTGAAACTTGGCAAGTTTCTCGTACAGAACGCTTGACAGGATTCGCTTCGTACTTTATAATGTGATGAATTCAGGTACTCTGACAGACAGAAGTAATTTTTACTCCATCCGACAATCCGCTTTTGCTCACACTAGCGTGGTCTCATGGAATGTTGTGCGAGACGGCTCTTAATTGAGCGAACAATATCCTTCCAATCCGATGATGCGCGATTGGATGTAATCACATTTAGCAATGGGAGTCTCAAAGATGACGCAATTGCGTACTCGCCCACGAAATCAGGGTTCCCCCCGACCCTTTCAGAAAACAGCGACAGGCCTGGTTGCTGCAATGTGCGCCTTTTCAGCAGTCGGCATGATGTTGCCCTCGAACTTTGCGAAGGCTCAAACCGGAAGATTAGTCGCGCCTCTAGCGGTGGATTGGAAGTTTACAGGACATCCTTACGGGAAAAATCCGGCAAGCCCAGTGGTCTCCGAAGGTTATGTCTACTTTGCCTCCGGCAGCTATGTCTACTCTCTCTCCTCTTCCACAGGTTCATTAAAGTGGCGTTACCCAGACTCCGGCTCTCCGCTCCCATCCCTCATCTCAGTCTCCCCCGCGATCAGCGGC
>JAYVOT010000152.1:0-2443 GCA_043757795.1 Chthonomonadaceae bacterium
CGAATGTCAAAGCGATGCTGGATGATACGAAAGACTATGGGTTCCTATCCGCCTATGAACTTGAGACGCTGCTCGCGCAACAGCCGACGGATAATATGAACCTGGTTATGACTTATTTAGAGAAGGCGACTGTTGCAAATGGGAATCCGCAAACTATCAACCACTATTTGGATTACTATTCAAACCAGCTTTTCATGAAGACTTCGCCGGATCGGCTTGCAAATTTGGCGTTGCGAACTGCGATGCCTCTCAACATCAATCAGGTGCAGATGTTGCGAATCGGTTCTCTGTTGGAGCAGAACTTGAACAATTCCATTGCGCTTCAAATTTACCATCGCATCTATGAAATGAACCCCCAGACGAGAGAGAGCGAGAATGCCCTTTTCCGGACTGGAAATATCTATTTCAAAGCCTTCAACGACCCCGCCCGAGCCTCCGCTTCGTATTACGAACTCCTCAGGCTTTTTCCCAATGGCGACATAGCCCATCATGCGAAACAGGCTTTGCAGAGGCTGGGCAGATGAAATTCGCAAATGCAATTCGCTGTTATTGAGCGGCTTTCCGGAAGTCAGGAGTCGATTTGAGCCTTCAACAAGAAATTCCTAAGCAGTATTTCAGTTTTAAATGATTGAACGTAATTTTTGTTAGGCGCTTTTAAATTTTCGTAGAACTCTCTGCACCGTGGAATCGGCTTTATCTCGTTTCCCAGTCCAACGATAATGTAGAGGGTAGAGGGTAGAGGGCAGAGGACGTTAGCGTCCTTTAACCTCTGCCCTGACAATAGTTGGGGAGTCGCTTTTTTTTCCTGGAAAGAGAGTCTGGAACAACAGAGTCACTGACAGTAAAATAACGACGACCGTCGTGCTGATCGCAATAATATTCCCACCTCTCGTGTTGGTGTATTCGCCCATCACTCTTCGATTGTTGATAAGTTTGAGCGAAAGAATCAATATAATCGGCAACAACGCCCCGCCGATCAAGTTCGGCAAAGTGATGAGCAGGCTTAAATGATCGCCGCCAAGCAACACCGTGAGCGCCGCAACAATAATTTGAAAGGTGAAGACCCCGATGAAAAGCGGCGCTTCACGCGCTCTGCGTCCCACTCCCGACTCCGATCCTAGCGATTCGGTAACGGCATAAGCGGTCGAAAGGGGCACTGTGATCGCCCCGAAGCAGGAAGCGTTGAACAACCCTATGGCGAACAACACCTTCGCCATATCTCCCACGAGCGGGCGAAGAGCCTCTGCAAACTGACCGGCGTTGCCGCTTGAAAAATCCGGCTTCTCTTTCATCACAAAGAGCGTAGCGCCGCAACACACGATGATGAAGTAGGCGATGAAGTTCGTGAAGAACGCCCCGAATAGAACGTCCGCACGCGTGTAGCCATACTCCTCCGCTTTCACTCCTTTGTCTCGAATGGAGGATTGGATATAGAACTGCCCCCAGGGCGTGATGGTGGTTCCAATGAGGCTGATGATCATCAAGACGTAGTCTTTATCCATCTTGAAGCCCATTGTTTTCGGGAAGACGGTTTGCTTCAAAACTTCGCCCCACATAGGGCGAGCCATGACTGCCGAAACGATGTAGGCGAGATAGATGAGAGACGCCGCAAGGAGAATTCGTTCGACTCGTTTGTAGCTCCCTTTCGTTACCAAGAGCCAAACCATGATCGCCGTCGAGCAAACTCCCACCCATCGTACGATTCCTCTCGCCCAATCCGGGTTCAACAAAACGTGCGGAGTGACGTGAAAAACAGGTTGAAAGAGGTGGATTGCCAGGTTGGAGCACCATTGCGGCGCAAAAATCTCGACTGCCGCAGAGATTCCGGCGAACTCTGAAACGGTAGTAGCATAGTTTGCAATCAGCAGAGTCGCCATTGCGAAGAAAGTCATTCTGACCCCGTACTCTTCGCGAATCAAGTCCGCGAGTCCTTTTCCGGTGACAGCGCCCATTCGAGCGCCCATCTCCTGGCAAACTCCGAGACTGATAGTCACTAGAACGAGAACCCAGAGCATCCCGTATCCGTATTGAGCGCCTGCGAGCGAGTATTGAAAGATGCCTCCCGCGTCATTGTCAGCGTTCGCAGCGATGATTCCGGGGCCCAAAATCGAGAATAGAAGTAGAACTCGGCTATTTAGTAGACGATGTCGAACCTGTCTGTTTTTTCGTCCTAGCATGGCGTCAGGACCTCCTTTGAGGGAATGGTTGGTTTATACTGAAACCCTGACAACAGTAGTCAACGCTTCCGGAACGAAATGTAGAAGGGGTGTCTTCAAGACCGATCAGCGCCGGTTGTTTTCACTGGTATGCATTACGAGGATGTCACGCAGATACTAGGGGCGTTCCGTGTGCCATGCAATTTCAATTGAACGGCACAGGGCGTTTCGCCGAATGCGCTTTGTTCATGTTGCAAGAAGCGTCCCCTGCGCTCTCGCATCCGAAG
>JAYVOT010000153.1:0-8972 GCA_043757795.1 Chthonomonadaceae bacterium
GAATCTACGACAAACTGGTGAAGAACGGCGACAACACCTACACCCTCACCAAAAAGAGTCAGACGAAGTATCACTACACGACCGGACTCTACTGCGACACGATCACGCTCCCCAACGGGAACTCGCTCGCGATCGCCTACAACGCCGGGAACTATGTGACGACGGTGACCGACGCGACGGGCAGAGTTCTGACCTTCGCCTACGACGGCTCCAATCGAATCTCGACCGTGACCGACCCGCTCAGCCGGGTGTGGACATTCGCCTACAACGGCTCCAACGATCTTATCTCGATCTCGGAACCCGCGTTGGGAGGGACGACCTACTCCGCCTCCTTCACCTACAACTCCGGGCACGATATTACGGACATCCTCTCTCCCGGCGGCAGGCACAACACCTTCGGGTACGACGCCTATCACGACCTAACCTGGCAGAAAGACGGCGCGCTGAACCAGACGAGCTTCTCCTACACCAGCGAAGGCACGGACGTCACAGATCCCAACGGGCATGTGAAGACCTACACATACACGACGGGACGGGTGTCGCAGGTGACGGACGAGGCGGCGCAGAACCAATACTTCACCTATGACAGCGCCAACAACAAGACGCAGGTTACGGATCAGCGCGGCTACAACTGGGGCTCGACGTATGATGCGGCGGGGAACGTGCTGACCAGCAAGAACCCCTACAACGCGACGACGACCATCACCTACAACTCGCACAACCTGCCGCTCACCGTGACGGACCCGCTGAGCCACGTGACGACGATGACCTACGACAGCAGCGACAACCTGCTGACGACGACGGACGCCCTGAGCCATGTCGCGACCAACACGTATGACGCCTTCGGGCAGCTCGCCTCCGTGACAGACGCGAACGCAAACCAGACGACCTTCGGCTATGACGCGAACGGGAACAACGCCTCCGTGACCGACCCGGCGGGACACGCAACGACCGCCGCCTATGGAACGCTCGGCTGGAAAACAAGCGCGACCGACGCCCTGAGCCACAGCTCGACCCTGAGCTACGACAACTGGGGGCGAGTTTCGAGCGTGACGACCCCGGCGGGGACAACCTCCACGACCTACGACGCCGACAGCCTTCCGCTGACAGTCACAGACGCGAACGGTCATGCGACGACAATGACCTACGACGCGAACGGGAACTGCAAGACGGTGGTCGCGGGAACTTCGACTACGACGCTGACCTACGACGATGAAAACCGCGTCACGGGCATCACCTACCCGAACTCGTCAACGAACTCCTTCGCTTACAACGGGCTTGGGTTGCGGGTGAGCAAGAACGATTCTGCGGAGCTATAGCCACTTTCTGGGCTTCTTGCTATCAGGCGAAGTCGAAGAGAAAAATTGCAAGCGCGTGGAGATGAATTTGCAGTTCGCCAAGTTCCCGGTTCTGAAAAGACTTGCAGAGTTCGATTTCCACGGCTCAGCCGGGATTGGATCGGCGTCTGATTGATGAAATGGCGACAGGTCGTTATCTTTATGAGGTGAGAAATTTGATTTTCCTCGGTCCTTCGGGGGGGCAAGACACACGTTAGGTATGGAGTTGTGTCGATTTGAAATCTCACGCTTCCTAACTCGAAATTCGGGTTAGACTTTTAAATTCGGTGGTCTTAAAAGGAATACAGTCATTAAAGATGAATTCTTATTTATGGCACAAATAGAACGCATTTACTGGATCGACTCTCAAATCAGAGCGAACCGTTATCCGAACGCTCAGAAAGTCTCTGAGAAGTTCGAACTTTCCACACGCATCGCCTACAAAGACCGCAACTTCCTCAAAGATCGACTGCATGCGCCTCTCCGAAACGATAAGTCGATGGGAGGTTGGTTTTATTCCGATCCTTCTTTTGTTCTCCCCTATCTTGCGCTGTCCGAAGCTGAATCCATCGCTTTGAGACGAACTTTTCTTGTTGCGGCGGAATATCTTGACGAACTGGACTCGGGACCTCTTCGCGAAGTCATTTCAAAACTCGGCGATTATCTGCCGCTGAGTGCGGATCGAACGGATGAAAGCGTTCGAGGGGCGATGCACCTTCTAAATCGCTTGTCGCAGGAGTTGATTTCGGACTTGGAGAGAGCGGTCACTCATCGACATAGAGTGGATATTCAGTATTACAGCGGCAGACGCGATTCGTTAACCGAGCGTATCGTTCAGCCTTACAAATTATTGGTTTGGCGCGGGGAGCCTTACTTGATTGCCTACTGCGAGTGGCGAAAGGAGATGAGAACTTTTTTCCTGGGGCGCATCCGAAACTGGAAGTTGTTGCCGGGCGAGGCTTCTTATGTGCGTAGCCCTGACTTTGATGTGGATCACTATCTGGCAAATGGATTGAATCTGATGCACGGGGAGGAGGGAGTGACGGTTCGCGTGAGGTTTTCGGACTATCAGGCGAGGTGGATTCGGGAGCGGCAATACCACGCGACTCAACAGATAGAGGAATTGCCCGGGGGCGGTCTCATTTTGCAAATGAAAGTGGCAGGCACAGAGGAGGTCCGGCGATGGCTGTTGGGTTATGGCGGGGAGGCGGAGGTGTTGGAACCCGAGACTTTGAGAGATGATATCCGGGAAGAGCTGAAAAAAATGCAACAAATTTATTCTCCCTGACCAAAGTGAATCTATGAGTCACTTTGGCTTGTTATGATGAGGGAACGGCGGCAGTTCATTCAATTCTCAATCGAAGGAAGCGGAACTTTCAACTGCCTACCCAAACGATATCGCTAGGACAAGGATGCAATTGATATGTTGGATGAGACTGCTCTGAAACTGTGGGGCAAAACGGATCTAGGACGCAACGCCCGCATTGAAAACTACCACCCCCTGCTTTTTCACCTGTTCGATGTGGCGAACTGCGCTGCCGAACTCTGGGAAAAGTTGCCGTACAAACTCAAACTGCGAATGGCGAACGCGCTCAAGATGGACGTAAAAGAAGCGGGGGAGTTGTTTGTCCTTCTGTCCGGATTGCATGACATCGGGAAGGCGAACCCCAAATTCCAAATGAAAGCGGATCAGTTTTTAGAAGCGCTGAAAAATGCCGGATTCGACTTTCCAGAAGATATTTACGAGCATCCGCATAACTATGTGTCCGTGCCGGAGGCGGGACGTCTCTTCGCCAATGCAGGCTTTCTCTCCGCACCGCTCTCTAAGGAGATTTCTCTCATTCTCTCCTATTGCCTGGGCGCACATCACGGTGTCTTCCCAAAGAGCGACGATCTTAATTTGATCACTGGAAAAAAACTCGGAGTAAATCCTACCTGGCAAGAGGCGCGCAACTTAATGGCGGATGCGCTTAAAAGCATGGTTCCAAACGTTGAGAACGCTTGCCCTCCCGAGGATCTCGCATTCGTATCCGACAAATCTTTCGCCCCGCTTCTGGCAGCTTTCATCTCCCTTGCAGACTGGTTCGGCTCATCAAAACACTTTCTAATGGACGGCGCACAGGACGTTGAAATGTATCTCGCGACGTCCGTCAATTCGGCGAAAAAAGCTTTTACACTCTCCGGTTGGACTGCGCCTCCAGTGTCCCCTGAGTTGGCTGATTTTGCCACCTTATTTTCTTATCTTAATAAATCGGGAGAAGTCAAGAAAATTGAACCCAATCCGCTTCAATTAAAGGTCGGGGAAATGCTCAAAAACGTTGACGCTCCCTCGCTCTGGATGATCGAAGAGGAGATGGGAGCGGGAAAGACAGAAACCGCTTTCTCGATTTTCGACGATTGTCTGGTGAAGGGGTTGGCGCACGGCGTCTATATCGCTATGCCGACGCAAGCGACCTCCAATGCGATGCACGATCGATTTGGCGAATTTCTGAGAGTGCGAATGCCTGCAGAGAAGATAAATCTCATTCTCGCCCACTCCCACGCAACGCTTGATGCAGACTACTTGAAGCGAATGGAAATCGCCGAGGCGTTCAATGCCGGTGTTTTCGATAATGAAGACAAGCCGGATGAGGGCGCATTAATCGTCCGCTCCTGGTTTACGCACAGCAAACAGACTCTGTTGGCGCACTACGGCGTCGGGACGATCGATCAAGCTCTCATGGGGGTATTGCAGAACCGCCACTGGTTCGTTCGACTCTTCGGATTATCCGGAAAAGTGGTCGTTTTCGACGAGGTGCATGCCTACGACGCCTACATGAACACCCTTCTATCTCGACTCATAGAATGGCTCGCAGAGTTGGATTGCACCGTCGTTTTGCTCTCAGCGACTCTCCCAAAAAAGACTCGTCTGGAACTCGCGAACGCCTATGCGAAAGAGGCGAAGACGGCTCTGGAGAAGCCGGACAACACTGTGCCGTATCCGCGTATTACTCTTGTCCAAAAGGGAGAACCCGCCTCCTCGCTCGCTGTTTCCATTGTCAAAGACCCGAAGCCGACTCCGAAATCAGTCAAACTGTCGCATCTCCCGAACACTTTCAAGTCTGTGAAGACTGCTCTCTTAGCATCGATAGAGGGTGACGGTTGCGCAATCATTATTTGCAATACGGTGGCGAACGCTCAGAAGATGTATGGCGCTTTGAAAGAAGAGTTTGAACCAACGGGCTGGGAGTGTCTTCTATTTCATGCTCGGACGCCGTTCAAGTGGCGAAAGGAAAAAGAGGAGACGGCACTCAAGAGGTTCGGAAAGGAATCGGGAGAGAACCGAACGAAGCCGCGAGGTAAATGCCTGCTTGTGGCCACGCAAGTTGTGGAGCAATCACTTGACTTGGATGCAGATTTCATGGCTTCCGAACTCGCTCCGGCAGACTTGATTCTCCAACGAATGGGTCGATTGCACCGGCATAAACGCGAGCGAAATACGACGGAACCTCGCTTCGCCCTGCTCTATGACATGGACTCTGAAACAGGATTGCCAGACTTTGGAATGAGCAAATCCATATACGCCTGTCACACGTTGCTACGCTCATGGCTTGCCCTGAAAGACAAAACTGCAATCAGTCTGCCGGATGATATCGAACCACTCGTGACGGAGGTATACGACGCACCCGACCCGGATGGCTTGCCGGAGGAGTGGGCGAAACAGTTGGAAGAAGCGAAAATAGACTTAGCAAAAAAGACGAAAGAACAGAGAGAGCATGCACGATCGGTCGCTGTAGAAATACAGGGCGAGGATGCGGATTTCAGAGATTGGATCAGAGCGATGTCTCCGGACCTCCTGGACGACGACAATCCTGAGACTCACAAAAATCTGCGAGCCCTGACTCGCGACGGCGATCCTTCAATCACGGTTGTGTTGTGCGGTACAGACGAATTCGGAAAAGAGTTGGCGATGGACCCGAAAGGTTTCATCGGCGCCGAAGCTACTCAGCAGATGATGGGGTTTTCATTGCCTCTGTCAAACAAGTCTGTGTACACAATTCTTGCAGCCGAGTGCCCACCTACAAATTGGAAAAAAAACACGCACTTAAAGCACTGCCGTAAAATCGACTTTGTAAACGGAGTTGCGACTGTGGCGAAGGCAAATCTAACGAAGTTAAAACTAACCTTGAATTACGATATGGGCTTGACGATTGAAAACGAAGGAGACGAATAGAGAATATCTGAGCGTGATTGTGAGTCAAGTATTACAGAGAGTTGTCGCGACAGTTTCTTGAGAATTAGTGTTGTTTTGTTCCGGTCGACGTGGTAGAATACAATCACCTCTCAAATGGAGGAAATTACTATTAACGCATAGCTACAGGGCGGCATCGTGGGATGCTGGACTATCTTGCGCCAAAAAGGAACCGACCATGAACTGCACCGAAACCGTTCGCGCGATTTTGCGCGAATACCCCGAAACGCGCGACAACTCAACTCGAGCATACTTGATTTACCTCGATAGGTTTTCAAGCAATCTAAATTATCACTCGATTCCACTCATCACTCATTTTGGCTCCATCAACCAGGATTCTGTTATCCGGATTTCCACCTTCTTAAAACTCTGGCAACGCCATCGAAAATCGTTCTCCTGAAACCTCTTGTCAGAGTATGCTAATTTGCATTCTCTGACAGCATACACTTTCAACAGGCAAAATTTAGCCTGGTTTAATGTATTTTCGGAGAACATTGAGATGCATGAGTCACCTGAATACGAATTCTTGTGCCACTGCGGAGCCGAACTTTCCTGCGAAATCGAGATTGGCAACCGAGAGTGCATAAAATGCACTACTGCCCAGATTGCTACTATCGCAATACAACGACGGAAAAGCGCACGATGTCCCGCCCTGCCCTTCTGCGAACTTGCAGGGTTGGAAGTCCCCTGCGCCGTCCAGAAATTTTGACTCTTGACTTACCGGTTTGAAACACCTGCATTGAGTGTGTCATTTTAAGGAGAACTTGAATTATGCCTGAACCGCCAACAATGACCTTTGATTTACTGGGAGAACCTTGCGTCCCCGTTCTGAATCTGCAGGGGAAGCCTCTGACTCTGAGCTTGCGGGAGACGCTCTTGCAAGCGCATAACTTGCGAGAAATCCACTCCAACAGCCCGCTTGTGACTGCCGCCCTTGTGCGACTTTTTGTTGCCATCTTGACGGATATTCACCCCTACAAGAACCACTCCAATTGGGAGAAGATCTGGTTGCGGAAGAAATTCGACGAGCCAAATGTGGAAGCCTATTTGACAGCGAACTCAGATCGTTTCGATCTCTTTCACCCTCTATTTCCTTTCTACCAATGCGCGTCGCTTGAAGACGATTTTCCTATTAACCTAAATCTTCTTGCATCCGAACTCAGCACGGGTAACAACCCCACGCTCTTCGACCACAGTTTAGATACGATTGAAAAAGACTACACTCCGGCGGAAGCGTTTCATCTGCTGCTTTCGACGCAGAGCTTCGCACTTGCAGGACTTTTGCGCAGAACGACTCGATTGAAAGGAGAGGCGGATCCGCTCTATTGGCAGAGTGCCTATGGCGGCGCATTGATCCCGGGAGCCATGATCTGGCTTTCCGGCGACAATCTTTTCGAGACGCTCTGTCTCAACCTGGCTCCGCTTGATAAACTTCAAACTGAGAACGACGAAGATCTGTCCGAATCCGAAGAAGACAAGCCTATTTGGAGGCAAGACAAGCCCGAAAGTCTCCAAGACAGACAGGGCAAGAAAGGAATCGAAAAGATTGCGCCGCTTGGTACGAGGGACAGGCTCACCTTTCAAAGTCGTCTCATTCGTCTGCTTCCGAAAAGGGTTGACGGAGAGATAGTCGTGCGCCGAGCGGCTTTCAATCATGGGCGCAGTTTGAATGCGAGCGCCCAAAACTCATTCGATCCAATGCTCGCCTATCGCCCTTCCAAAAAAGAGGGTTGGCTAGTCACGCGGCTTTCTCCTGAAAGATCGCTCTGGAGAGACGCGCATTCAGTTTTGGGGCAGAACGATAGACCCGGCGGGAAACTTGAACGCGTCACCCCACGCGCCCTGCACCTGCTCCACGATTCGCTCTCCCGCGAAACTCCCGGTCTTGATAAGAGCCGACTCGTTCGGCTGAATGTAGCGGGGGTCGCCAACGATCAAGCGAAAATCTTGCTCTGGAGGCATGATCGAATGGACGCTCCCGCCCAGGCTTTTTGCGATCCTGAGATAGCGGGGAGAGTGAAATTCCTACTCGCCGATGCGGAAGCAGTCGCTTCCGCGCTTCGAGAAGCGACCCGGCGCCTGTGTGCACTCTACATCGCGCCACTTGCTGTAGACCCGAAAGGAAAGCCGAATGAAGACGCATTGAAAGCCGATCCTGATCGAGTTTCAGCGCTGGCAGACGCCGTCGATACCCGCCCAACCTACTGGGCAAGACTCGAAAGCGAGTTTCACAAGCTCTTGCTTGGACTTGTCGTGGATCAGGAGAGAGCCGCAAACGAATGGAAAGACAACGTTAAAAAGGAGGCTGACGAGGCTTTTAAGGAGGTCATAGAGAGTCTGGGTGATTGTTGCGAAGTTTGGAAAGCTAGCTCATTAGTAAACGCATACTTCGTTGTTCCTTCCAGACAGACAAAACCAATTGGCAATAAAACAAAACAGGCTTGATTTGAGATGAAGACCGCTCGTTTCGAGAGCGATAGCGCACAGAATTGAAAAGGAGGCATTGAAGAAAATGGCAAGCGAAGAAGAAAAAGATGCGGACGAATTGTTGATAGATCATCTGTTGTATCTCCACGAAGCCCACGATAAACGACACGACGCGAATGCAAGAGGAAAACTTGCCAATCTCAGGTATGGATTGAGAGATCGACTTCATTCGGACTACCCGGTGGGGCGAGTCTTTCCTGCGATGCCGCTCGGAGGAATGACGAATGACCCGGATAGAAACGAGTGGCGAACCCTTATAGCCTCGCTGTTCGGATTTTCCCACGATGAGATTGAGCACGAAAAGAAGACTAGTCTCGGTTCAGCGCTTCGATCACTCTATGATCAAGAAGACAGAGAGAGCCTCGAAAGACGATTCATGGCTCTCCTGAACGCGGATGAAGAACACTTGCCTGGTCATTTGCGGCAATCCATCAGCCTTCTGAAATCTGCAAAAATCCCGATCTCTCTTGATTGGAAAGTACTTCTGAACGATGTTTGCGCCTGGAATATGCCCGGCAAAGTCATACAGAAAAAATGGGCGCGCGATTACTACCGCGCTCCAAAGCAGAACAGTCCGACACCCTCACTACCCGATAACACTGCAATTTCGGACAACTTGTTCGAATAGACCTAAGATAAAGAAAGAGAATCTCATCATGAAAAACCTGAAGATCGAACTGCACCTGTTGCAGAGCTTCCCGCCCTCCTGTCTCAATCGGGACGACACGAACACCCCTAAGACTTGCGAGTTCGGGGGAAGCACTCGCGCTCGCGTCTCTTCTCAGTGCTGGAAACGCGCCGTGAGAGAGCATTTCAATGAGGCGGCTCCGGAAAGAAAAGGCACGCGATCCAAGCGACTCAAAGTAGCGCTTGTTAATAGACTTGTAGAGCTTGGGAAAGGAACTGCAGAGTCGCTT
>JAYVOT010000154.1:0-8965 GCA_043757795.1 Chthonomonadaceae bacterium
CATGATATTGACGCCGCACGGAAAAATGTCCCGTTACCTTTTCGGCGTCGAGTATGGACCGCGAAATTTAAATCTGGCGCTTGTCGAAGCGAGCGAGAACAAAATCGGCAGTCTGTCCGAAAGAATCACTTTGCTATGCTCAATGTACGACGAGCGAAACGGGAAGTACAGCATCGCCATTATACGCATATTGCAAGTCGCCGGATGCGGTACGGCTCTACTTCTGGGAACCTTCATCTTCTCTATGTTGAGGATGGAGAAGAAGCGCAAGATCAACAAGATCGACGAACCCCTGGCGGAGAAATAACCTGATGAACCAATACTTTAATTTCCCATTCTGGCCCGATCAGGCTTCCGAGTTTGCAAAAGAAGTTGACAACATTACGTTTGCCCTTATAGGATTGACCTTCCTGTTCACCGGGATCGTCGCGACGATGATCATCTTCTTCAGCTTGAAGTATCGCAGAGGACAAAAGGTAGATCGCTCTAACCCTGTGAACCACTCGAATGTTTTGGAACTCACCTGGTCGATTATTCCGCTTATTCTCGGATTGATCATTTTCGCCTGGGCTGTCGTGCCTTATGTCAAAGTCTACACGCCTCCGAAGAACGCCGATGAAATATTTGTCGTAGGAAAACAATGGATGTGGCACATCCAACACGCCGACACGGGAATTAGAGAGAACAACGAACTGCATATTCCGGTGGGACGCGCAGTAAAATTCACCTTGATCTCGCAAGACGTCATTCACGGGTTTTCCGTGCCTGCTATGCGAGTCAAGAGAGATGCTCTTCCCGGCAGCTACAACACTTGCTGGTTCAAACCTACGAAAGCCGGCAAATATTACCTATTTTGTACCGAGTACTGCGGGGCGAATCACTCTGAAATGGGCGGATGGGTCTACGTGCAAGAACCTGCCGCATACGCTGAATGGGTGAAGAACGGATGGCGCAAACCGACCGACTCAGCAAATCTCGTTGCAAAATCGCCTTCAGACCAGGGATATGAAATTTTCAACCGCAAGAGTTGCGGCAACTGTCATCAAAAAGAGAACAGTTCCAAGGCTCCTTCCCTTTATGGACTTTATGGCAAAGAGCGGAAGTTGATTGACGGCAGAAAACTGATAGCGGATCGAGCTTACATCCGACAGGCGATCATCAATCCTGAGAATAATTTGCTCCAAGGTTACGGCTCAGTCACCAGAATGCCGAACTACAGCAAAGATTTGAACGAAGATGACCTCAATCAACTCATAGCTTACATTAAATCGTTGGGCGAGAACGGTCAATCGACTTCTATCGCCGCCAATGCCGCGACAACCCGAAGCTCTGCGCCGGTCGCGAAGACGAAGATGGCTAGATAAAGAAGGAATACTGTTATGAGCGCATCTGCATTGAAACCGGGCGATTTAGGTGGAGAAATCCGTCGCCCAAACTATCTAAACGTCACCTACACCATTAAAGACTGGTTGTTGACGTTGGATCATAAACGCATCGCGATCCTCTATCTCATCTCGATCTCAGTCATGTTCGGGCTTGGAGGCTTTGCAGCGGGCATGATTCGCCTGGAATTGACCTCTCCGCATGGACACATCTTGACGAACGACGAGTATAACAAGATGTTTACGATGCATGGCGTATTAATGGTCTTCTTCTTTTTAGTGCCTTCCATTCCAGCGACGCTTGGAAACTTCATGTTGCCGCTGATGGTAGGAGCGAGAGACCTTGCATTTCCGAAGCTGAACTTATTGAGTTGGTATCTGTACACGATAGGCGGACTCATCACTCTCTATGCGATGATCTTCGGCGGCGTGGACACCGGATGGACGTTTTACACGCCCTATAGCTCAGTCTACAGCAATTCGAATGTGACGCTCACTATATTAGGGGTCTTTATTGCGGGATTTTCCTCAATCACTACCGGCATCAACTTTATTGTGACGGTTCACAAAATGAGAGCTCCGGGTCTGACCTGGTTTCGCTTGCCGCTCTTCGTGTGGGCTCACTATGCCACGAGCGTTATCATCGTTCTGGGAACTCCTGTCGTTGCGATCACACTCATGCTTGTCGTAGCTGAAAAGCTCTGGCATTTGGGAATCTTCAATCCGGCGAACGGCGGAGATCCGATTCTGTTCCAACATCTTTTCTGGTTCTACTCACACCCTGCAGTTTACATCATGGTTCTTCCCGGCATGGGCGTCATTAGCGAACTGATCTCCTGTTTTTCGAGAAAACGAGTCTTCGGCTACACTTTTATCGCCTTCTCAAGCCTTGCGATCGCCATTTTCGGCTTCGTCGTGTGGGGACATCATATGTTCGTCACCGGACAGTCGATGTACGCAGGAATGGTGTTCTCCGTTCTAAGCTTCCTTGTAGCAGTCCCCTCCGCGATCAAAGTATTCAACTGGGCGACGACTATTTATAAGGGCAATATCTGGCTGGCGTCGCCGATGCTCTATGCGCTGGGTTTCATTGGATTGTTTACTGTCGGCGGGCTGACCGGACTGTTTTTGGCGTCTCTCGCTGTCGATATTCACTTGAATCAGACCTACTTTGTCGTCGCGCACTTCCACTATGTCATGGTCGGCGGTTCGA
Source organism: Chthonomonadaceae bacterium (assembly GCA_043757795.1). Classification (GTDB taxonomy): domain Bacteria; phylum Armatimonadota; class Chthonomonadetes; order Chthonomonadales; family Chthonomonadaceae; genus JAYVOT01. The sequence goes on from JAYVOT010000154.1 coordinate 2,596, forward strand.
TGCTCGCCTTCATGGGAGGTTTGCACTTCTGGTGGCCGAAGATGACGGGTAGAATGTATCCCGAAGCTCCCGCTAAAATTTCGGCGATCATTTTGTTCATCGGTTTCAACCTGACGTTCTTCCCTCAGTTCATTCTGGGATTTTTGGGAATGCCGCGACGTTACCACAACTATCCGTCCGACTTTCAGTTCTACAACGTTCTCTCTTCTCTGGGAGCGACGGTGCTGGCGCTCGGATTTATTCTTCCCGCGTTCTACCTGCTGTGGTCGTTGAAATGGGGCAAAAAAGCCGGACCGAACCCCTGGGGGGCTATCGGATTGGAGTGGCACACTTCCTCTCCGCCTACTCAATTCAACTTTGACGAGCCGCCTGTCGTCACCTGGGAAGCCTATGACTACGACAACCTTGTGGAAGGTCCTGAATTTGGGGGAGCCGACGAAGAGATGGAGGCAGTTTAATGAGCGTTGAAGTCGCGCATGGCGGACATGGTCACGGGGACGGCAATGACGAGCTGATTCACCAATTTGAAGATATGGATCAGCAGAACGAGTGCTATACGGTCGGTATGTGGACGTTTCTCGTTACTGAGGTTATGTTTTTCGGAGCTTTGTTTCTTGCATATGTCATCTATAGAAGCAAAAATCCGGACGCTTACTACAGTCTTTCGCAGAGCAGCTTAAATGTCTTGATTGGCGGAATCAACACTGTCGTTCTGCTGTTCAGCAGTTGGTGTATGGCTCTGGCAGTTCAAGGGGCGCAGAAGAAGCGTCAGGCGCAACAGTTGCTCTGCATGGGAATAACGATCATTTGCGCGTTCGCATTCATTGCGATCAAACTCTATTTTGAGTGGCGCGTGAAGATCGCTGAGCACCACGTTCCCGGTCCGGATTTTCTTTACATGAACCTGCACCCGAATTTGCCCTTCGTTCAGCAGTATCAGGCGCAAATGTTCTTCAGCCTCTATTTTGCGATGACCGGTCTTCACGCTGTTCACGTCGTCATCGGGATATTGGTGATGGGGGCGCTGTGGCTCATGATCAAATATAAACACCCGGCGGTCAATTACTACATGCCGATGGAGATGGCGGGTCTGTACTGGCACTTTGTGGATATCGTATGGATATTTCTATTCCCGTTGTTCTACCTGATCCCGAAATCTTGATTTAAGAGAATCGCCGGGTAACGAAAATACCTGGCGGAGGGATGGGCGTCCTACCTACGTAAGAAAGTAGGACGTATTCGTAGACTTGAGCAGACCTTATTGCCGGGTATTTTAAGCGTCTTATCAACGCTAGTCACTCAACTTTCCGGGAATTCGCCAACTGGCAACCGGACAAGCAACTTTAGTTTGCAACACTTTTGATTGTGAGATAGAAACCTACGATGGAAAACGTCGCGAATAAACAGCAAGAACATCACCTGCATCATCCTCCGCCGATGACCTACCATATCACCTTCGGACTGCTGATCGTCTTCATGTTTTTGACAATCTTCATGGCGCAGTTCTCATTTGGCGGCGCCATCAACAACATCATCGCGATGACGATCGCGTCTATAAAAGCGATTCTGGTTGTTCTGTACTTTATGCAGGTCAAATTCAACACGAAATTGACTTGGGTCTGGGCTGCTCTCGGATTCGTCTGGCTCATCTTCCTATTCGGCACGATGGGCGACTACATGACACGCGAATGGGTGCATGTGACGGGTTGGCATTAGATTCGCGGTGACAACGGGCTATAGGACAGACAAACGGAATTTGAGAAATTTCCCTTCTTAAGACCTACAAATAAAAACAGCGCGCTCGTAATCGGGCGCGCTGTTCTTATTAAAAGACCAATAAATTGGTATAGTTAACCGAAATTTTAAAGTTACTCAGGAGGCTAGCGTTTTATTGTTCAAACGAGAATAACGTGTTGCACTGGCAAGTCGAATCGAACAAACCTCTCATTTCACCATCTCATTGCCGCCAAATTTGTGGTCACAGCCTCTGCGAAATGAATCGGAGATTATTATTATTGATTTTCCCATATCCTTCGGATTTTGCATGAACGGCGTTTCAAATACGATGCGGACGTCAACTTCCTCGACTTAATCTTCTCTTCGACGCACCAATTCTCGGCGAGATTCCCGATCACGATCTTTGTCCGCGATACTGTCTCTCTTATCGTGTTCGAGCTTCCCTTTCGCAAGTGCGATCTCCATCTTTGCAAATCCGCGTTGAAAGTAGATAGCTAATGGGACGATAGACCATCCTTTTTGATCCACTTTCGCCTTCAATTCGAGAATCTCCGACTTGTGCAAAAGCAGTTTCCGCTTGCGAAGCGGCTCGACATTCCATCGGTTTCCCAGCTCATAGGGCGTGATATGCATATTGTAGAGGAAGACTTCCCCGTTTTCGACGCGACAAAATGCGTCCACGAAGTTGACTTTTCCGGCGCGCAGGGATTTCACTTCCGTACCTGCTAGAGCCATTCCTGCATCAAAAGACTCTTCGATTTCGTAGTTGTGGCGAGCTTTCCGGTTGTAAGAGACCTGCTTTTTCGCGTTTCTCTCTTTTTCCGCTTCCAATGATATTGGGGGTTTATTCTTATTCATGCCTTCAATTTACCACGAGACTTGAAATTTGTCCAGAGATTGCATGATTGGTTTGATCAATAGCAATGAGAGAAGGATCAATTAGCGTTAGAAGGAACGCGGAATCCGAAACATGCGTCCTGTATCTTCGTCTAATTCAGTGTAAACGTTCTTCGGTGAAGAGGCGGTCAAAATTTCATTTCGACTCGACGATGAGGAACGGGTATACTGGAGACGATATTATTTTCCAAAACAAAAATCGATTTCATTTTCAAGGAGTTTTCGTGATGATCCTATCCAGAATTCAGGCGGTCGCAACGGTAGCCGCTTCGCTCGCTCTAATTGGCATTCTCGCCCCGAATGTGAACGCCACTCCGGCTTTCGCTAAGAAAGAGGGGAAAAAATGCGACTATTGCCATGTTATGCCAGGCGGACCCAGAAACTTCAGAGGTCTCTATTACGCCAAAAACGGCAAAACTTTCGCCAATTTCGACAACACGTTTGAGGCGAAAGCTGCCGGCGTGAAAGAGGATTCTCTCGCAGGCGATGCGGTTCCAAAGAACGCGGACTACCCGGATGTCAAAGTTCCTGCAGCGCTAGACTTCACTCTCAAAGACATCAACGGCAAGCCCGTCAAACTGGCTCGATATCAGGGCAACGTCATTATCGCTGTGAACGTAGCTTCAAAGTGCGGCAATACCAAACAGTACGCAACGCTTGAAAAACTTTATGAGAAATACAAAGACAAAGGTCTCGTCATTCTCGGATTTCCTTCCAACGATTTCGGAGGTCAGGAGCCAGGCACGGAAAAAGAGATCAAAGAGTTTTGCGACGCCACTTACAAAGTGAAATTCCCGCTCTTCTCCAAAATCGTCGTAAAAGGCGAGATGAAAGTTCCGTTTTACAAGTTTCTCACTTCGAAAGAAACCGATGAGCAGTTTGCAGGAGAGATCGACTGGAACTTTGCGAAGTTCTTCATCAATCGTAGCGGCGAAGTGGTCAATCGATATAAAAACGGTCAGGATCTCCTAGATTCCAAGAAGCCCGAAATAGTCAAAGAGATCGAGAAACTTCTCGCCGAGAAGCCGGAAGCGGCGAACTGACGACGAGGTTAATTTTAAGTCGCGTCCTAGCGAATTCTGTCCTGCAAACTGATTTTTCTCTTGAATGAGCGAAATATTTTTGCAGGGCAGTTTTTAGGTTGAAAGCATGGAAGTTAAAGGCGACCCCAAGACAAAGTTGGTATGTATCCTATGGACTTGCACTTATTAGCAGCTTTTGAAGCGGTCGCAAAACATCGCAGTTTCACTCGTGCGGCGGAAGCTCTCTACTTGACTCAGCCCGCCGTCACAAGACAAATCGCCGCGCTTGAACTGAGTTTGAAGACGCGCCTGTTTGAGCGAATGGGAAAAACGGTTCTGCTTACGCATGCTGGGGAAAAACTTCACGGATACGCTGTAGAGATACTGCGGCTCGCAGTAGAAGCCGAGAGAAGCGTCGGGGAAATTGCGACAGGCGTTTCCGGGCGTCTCGCTGTGGGAGCGAACAGTACCACCGCTACTTACTATTTGCCGAATCTTTTACGTCGATACCGGGAAAGTTTTCCAGGTGCGGAATTGAGCGTTCATACTGGCCCATCCGCTCAAGTCGCCGAAATGGTTGTAGGCGGATTGGTCGATCTCGGCATCGTGACAGGTTATCGCGAACAGCCCGGTCTTATCGAAATCCCGCTCACTCAGTTCGCTACCGGAGTCGTGGTCTATCCTGAACACGAATTGGCGAATCGAGAAGGAAGGCGGGGCGAGAGCATTCGAGCGGAAGAGTTGTCCGGATTTCCCCTTATTTTGATGGAACACGGAACGAATTTAAGGACTTATGTGGATCGTTTGTTGACGTCGGCAGGGGTGGAAGAGCGGGTAACGATGGAGTTGGACAACGTGGAAGCGATCAAGAAAATGATCGAAGCGCAACATGGGATCTCGTTGTTGCCTCTGATCTCCGTTGAGGCGGAAGTGGAGTCCGGCAGGCTAGTGGCGCTCAAATTGGCTGACGTTCCGAATTCCCAACGTAAAGTGACTGCCATCTATCGACAGGACAAGTTTTTGACAGCTACCTTGAAAACTTTTCTAGCGCTTTTGGAAAAGGGATAAGGGGCGATGCTCAAGAAGCGCCCCTCACTCTTTACTCCGACCGGCGCTTAATTTCTTCGACTTCGGCGGTTAACCGTGCGAGTGTTCCGATAAGAGCTTGATTCCGAGTTTTCGTAGCGACCTGCGCTGTCTCCTCGAGAGTTATGGCACTTGCGATCCGATTCCCTTGAATCTTCCTCCCGGGCTATTTCGCTGTCCTCATAACGGCTAGAGTCTTCATAACGGGAACGCTTGCGGGAGTTCCGCTCCTCTTGACTTCTGTAAGAGTCGCGATCTCGATAATAGTCGTCGCTTCTCTCGCGACGATGTCTGGACTTGATGTCGTCGTTAAGAGTTTTGTAGGAGTAGGCGGCTCCGGCAGCGGCAACTATTCCTGGAACTTTGTTCTTTTGGGTAAGAAGCAGAGCGGCAGCAATAGCGGAAAGCCCAAGCGTCGTGTTGCGCTTTCCCTCTTCGCTCGCCTGAACTGCGATAGGCGCAATGACCAAAGAAGTAAAAAGACTCATTGAAATTGCTAAAGCTGTGGAACGTATTCTAAGATTATTCGTATACATTGATAGACTCCAGTCAATAGAACGACTTGCATTTGCTTCACATTGGCGCTTGCTTTTGAAAATACAAGCGTGATTTTATTGAACGAAACAGCAATGTGAGTGTGACATTAGACTATTTTTAGGAATTTGCAGTGCGATACCAAAATTAAATGTTCCGCGTCCGCTGAACTTAGTTCCTAGTGTTCTTTACTTAGGATTGTAAAAACGATCCTGCAACTTCTTGTTCCTACTTCGCCCATACCGCCAAACATGTTTCAGTTTTTTCCGCCCTGAATAGCGTTGACTGCAGGGTGTTTTGCATGAGACGTATTTATTATATCATTTTACACTGATGCAAAGCCCTTTATGGCTCTGCGCTGATCGTTTTTCATATCCGCCTCTGATTTAGAAACAAAGGTCTTGCCTTGCACATTCCCGATTCAGTTCTCAGCCCGGTCGCTTCCATTGCCATAGGCGCAGCTATGCTGCCGATTTGGGCGATTGCCGGTAAACGCGTCAAGAGCGGTTTAGGAGCAAAACAGGTCCCGCTTCTGGCGCTTGGGGCTGCTTTTTGCTTTGTAGTTATGATGTTCAATATTCCTGCTCTGGGCGGAACGACTGCGCACCCTGTTGCCGGCACTCTTCTTGCGATTCTGATCGGTCCATGGGCTGCTTGCATCGGAATCTCGGTGACGCTTGCTATACAAGCGCTTTTCTTTGGGGATGGGGGAATTCTCTCCTACGGCGTCAACTGTTTTGTGATGGCGTTTGTGCTTCCTTTCGTTGGATACAGCCTCTATAGTATTCTATTGAAATTTGCGCCTGATCGACAAGCTTGGAAATATGCCGCCTCAGCTATTGGCGCTTATGCAGGCATCAACGCAGCAGCAATGGTTGTCGCTTGCATTCTTGGCGTTCAGCCGGCGCTCTTCCACGAGGCGAACGGGCATGCGTTGTACTTCCCATTCGGCTTGAACGTCACGTTGCCTGCCATGTTGGGAACTCACCTCATCATCGCGGGTCCTGCAGAGGCGATCGTCACAGCAGTGGTAATTCGTTTTGCTGAGAAATCAGGCATCGTCCTATACGCTCATCATCGAGAGAAAGATGCTG
>JAYVOT010000155.1:0-2433 GCA_043757795.1 Chthonomonadaceae bacterium
TGTCAGGTCATATTTGACTGTTTTGTGTCCAGAGGCGGTTCTCCGGGCATCCTGGAAGGGTGAGTTTTTCGGAACAGATTTTCTATCGAATACTTTCACTGCCCCTTTAGTCATGGGACTCTAGTCATGACGCTCTGTCGTTTGCGTAACATGAGCTGGTTAGTAAACATGCGACTCTTTTATTCCCGTTCTAAGACACGCTTCAGTGCGTCGGCTAAGGGATTCGTTGCAGTTTCGCTCTCGCTATTTGCGAACTGCTTCCACTCTTCGCGCTCCGGGTCTTCAACGGAGCCTTCGCGCGATTCCGGTTCGAGCCAGTTCTCCGGAAGTTCCAATTCCAGCTCTTTCGCCGCCGCAAGCACCTCGGAAGGGGGAACCCAAATGACCCCCAACTCCGAATTTTCGTCGTCAGGCTCCAGCGCAGGCAAGTCGTCAAGAACCGTCACGCGTTCTTCCGAAATATAAACCATACGCTTCAGAATGTACTGGTATTTTCCGGAAGAGTAGAGAATTTCTTCGGCGGTTTCCAATTGTTTCAGCCCGATTCCGTCTTGCATCTTCTCTTTATAAGTCATTTTGATCTCGAATAGGCAGAGAGACACTTCGTCAATTTGCCAGACTCCGTCGAGTTCGCGATACAGGGTGGAGGTCCTTCCGTTGTATTCGTTTCGCTGTTCGTAGGTCAGTATTCGCTCATCTTGCAGGGAAACGTATTTGGAGAGCCAGAGCTGTACGCACCTCTCCACTACGCCGCCCAACACCTCGCCTGCGGCGCGCGGCCCCCCGCGAGAGGGGCGTCTGTCCGCCATGCGACGCTTGAAGGCGATGTATTCCAAATCCTCTACGTGAACTAAACGAACGTTCCAAAATCGGTTTTCAGGAACGGGCATGGCATTTCTCCGGAAGGTTGCACGCTCTCAATTGAAAATCGTCTGCCAATTTTCACCTCGGTTCAGGGTAGAATCAACTCAAATATTGTTTTGCTATTTCGTGTCTTTCAGTTATGAGACACGCCCGGGGTTTCGCTTAAGAGGCTCCTGAGGGATTTGAGGAGAAGCTATGTCGGAAGTTACAACGAATGGGGTCGCTACAATAAAAGAACCAAAAACGGAAGCTATCGAGACGATTCCAGGCGAGCCGGCCTCCTTCGAACTTCGTATATTGGATGCGAAACAGATGAGAGTTTTCAGATATACCGGCATCACCCGGTTGACCTTGAACAACGAACGTTCGTGGCGAAAAGTCTCGGTCGCTCGCGCTTTTCCTTTGTCTGACCCTGATCACTATCTCGGTTTTCTGGACGGTTCAGGCAAAGATGTAGGAATGCTTCATGACCCCGCGTTCTTAGACCCTGACTCTAAAAAAACGGTGGAAGAAGAGCTGGAAAAACGGTACTTCGTGCCGATCGTCGAGAAAGCGATCTCAGTGAAAGAGGAGTTCGGAACCGTCTATTGGACTCTTGATACCGACCGGGGACAACGCGAAGTCATCGTTCGGAATATGCGAGACAACTTGCAAGAACTCAGCCCGATTCGGGTCATCATCACGGATGTCGATGGAAACCGATTCGAATTTCAAGACATTACAAAACTTGACTCCAAGAGCTACGGACTGATTTTGAGAAACTTGTGACGCGCGTCCTGCTCCAATCTCATAACCCCAACCGCATAAATTCGAGCGTTTGCGCGAACTTATCCTATCCGGTCAGCCGCGCCAAACACTCTTGGAAGATGGCAACGTTACTGGTTATTCGCGCCTTCATCCCGCACTGTGTGAGAGATATAAGCGAGAACATCGCTCATTTGCGCCCCCGCTAAGAACCCGTTTGCCTCGAGTTATTGGCGGCATCTTCAGATGGGGGGCGCAGTTCGCTTCAGGGCGCTGAAGACTCGTTATTTCACTCCGACCAATTCCACTTCAAAGACGAGCGTTGCGTTGGGCGGAATTACTCCGCCTGCGCCGCTCGCGCCATATCCCAGGCTAGAAGGGATCGTGAACTTTGCCGTCTCGCCGATTTTCATTAGCGCGACTCCCTCGTCCCAACCTTTGATCACCCTGCCGGCGCCGAGCGGGAATTCGAAGGGCTTCCCCCGTTCCCGCGAACTGTCGAATTTCTGTCCGTTCAGCAGAGTTCCGACATAATGAACGACCGCCGTTTGTCCGGCTTTGGGATTGGCCCCGGTTCCCTCGGTGATGACCTCATACTCCAAACCTGATGCTGTCTTCAAACTCGTTTATCTCCTTGTAAATATTGCGCAACGTCCTGATCTTCTGCCGAAGGTTCGGGAGAAGAGAGAGTTGAATTGTGATGAATTTCTGCTTAACTCATGTTATGCAGTTCGGGTTGAAAACCGGACGCACTCAAAGTTCGTCTTTTTAGTTAAGAAGTCATGTTACGCAGATCTGACGACCAAATGATTTTTTCGAGAGCGC
>JAYVOT010000156.1:0-8919 GCA_043757795.1 Chthonomonadaceae bacterium
TTTTTTAATGATACTTGCTTGACGTCAGAACCCAATCTCATTTGTCGCTGACCGCTGGCTTAAATGGTCTATGACACTCATCAAGTCTGAACTCTTACGTCCGAATGATTGCGTCGGATTTTCCGGATTACGCTTCGTGCAAAAAGAATTCATTGCCATCGAGATCGTAGATCCAGGTCGCTTTATGCCCCCAGGACATGACTTCCGGCGCTTGTTTGAATCTGACGCCGCGTTCGGAGAGCATCTTGTATGCGGCATCGATGTCATGCACGATCAGAGCGATGCCGGTCGTTTTTCCCGGCATTGATTCCGCTGAGAACTAGCTTGTCGGCGAGAGAGCGAGTTGGGTTTTCGCCCCTGGAATAACGACTGTGATAAAACGTCCCTCTTCACCCATAGGAACATCCAACGCCTTTTCCCCCCCGAATACGTTCACATAGAAATCGAGAGCGGCGTCTTGATCCTCAACTACGACGGTCGCTGAATGAAGGCGTGAAAACACTGATTCCTACAAACCTGTTTAACATGAAGGGGCTACTAAGATCTACCCCAATTTTTTTCGTAATCCTTCAATGCTTGTGCGCGCATTGAGCGGTTAACTTCGGCTTGCATTTGCCTGTCAACTCCTCTTTTTTTGGCTTTTGAGTCTACTTCTTGCCGCGTTTTCTTCGGAGTTGCAGTTGACATCGAAGAGAGAAGGTGTCCTGAAATCCGAGCGATTTGCTCAACCGCTTCATTGAAAGCGGCTTCGTTCCTTGCGGAAGGCTTGACGGAACCGCTTAGCTTCCGGACGTACTGCAAAGCGGCGGCTCGAAAATCTTCCTCCGTAGCTTCCGGTTCAAGATTGAAGAGCGGCTTGATGTTTCTGCACATGAATTTTCCTTCCGTTGATCCTTTTAAAGTCGAGAGCGTCTCGGCTTCGTTTCCTTTGTCAAATTTAGAATGTCGGTTTTCCACTTGTCGGCATTCGGCTCCATCGCCGGGCCCGTGAAGTAGAACTCCGCTCTTCCCGCCCACTCGTCTCCCTTTTTGGTCTTTATGACGCTCCACTCCAAGCCCTTCTTTTTCGCCCACTCCTGAATTTCAGCGTTTGGCGCGACCAATCCGGAGTAATTTCCGAAATGTGTGAGAACCGCATATCCGCCTGCGGGGAAAACGCCCGGCTTGACCCTGACGCTCCCGGTCTGAGGTTTCACCACCGAAACTCCGACCTAGATATCAAGCCCCTTCGCCATATCGATATAGAGGAAGCGAATAAATGGCGGTTCTGAAGCTTTCACATTGTGCGCCCGCAACCAACTGCCGACTTCAGGCATCAGTTTCTGCATGACAGTCGCCATTCCTTGCATCGTGACTGTCGTTCGGATCGCGACGTAGTTTTGTTTTTCTCGACGCTCAAGCCTCGGTTCCGTCGCTTTTTTTTCCGCTTTCTGCAGTTGTTCCGTCTGCCCCGAAGGAGTTTCCGCTTGCGCGCAAACGATCTGCGCCGCGCATGTCATTTCGACAAAAGCAATAGTTACTAATAGTCGATTCATGTTCTCGCTTTTCGACATCGTGCAATTCGACATCGTGCAATTATTTTTGTGCGTGTTGGAATTGCGACTGCATCTTTTCGATATTTTGGTTAAGTCTAGCATACCTTTCGGCAAATTCGGCGTTTTTCACTAGTCTTCCCAGGTAATTTTTCCCAGTAAAAAATCTACTTCCCGCCAATCGAAAACTCCACGAGAAATCGAGGATTGATCTGCGAGGTTTTGTAAACGATCATCTCATTGTTTAGAAGAGAGCCGGTACCGCCCCTGGCAAACGCGCTGTCATAGCCCAATTTGGGGAGCGCCTCATTGAAAGTTCGGGGCATGTAAGATTTGCCCATCGCGACATCATTCAAGAACATGAAGCATCGGTCGCTCGCTTTGCCGTCCCAATAGCCGTAAGCGTAGTTCAAAGATTTTGTGGATTGATCCGAGAAATAGATTCCGTTCCCGAAGAGTCTGCCAGTAACGTAATCGGCGTTTGCCGACGGAATATGAAAACCTGATTTCAGTATGGAGAGCAAATTGAAGGCTTTTGTGCCGTGCCACAGCTCTTGAACATTTCCGATATGCCGCCCTTCCGCCTCAAAAGCTCGAGTCATGGAGGCTATCTCTACTGAAAAAACGTTTTTCACCTCCAGATGCGCGCATAGGTGGCGCGATTGCAAAGTTGAACGGTACTTTTTATTGATCCTTTCGATCACGGAACGTTCCTTTACGAGATTCAATTTTGCCTCGAACAACTGCGGATGCGGAACCGTTTCCGTTGCTACAGTAGGAATTAGCGCCAATTGAAGGCTCGCTGCAAGCGAATCAAGAACATTGTTTTGCGCTCGCACCGCTTCGATATCGGGATAGAGCCGACGCGGGTCGGGCTTCGCCCTGCCGATGCTCTGCGGAATCAACATCAGGTAATCATTTAAAATTTTGATGAAATCCGGGTGGTCGTAGTCGTTTTGAAGCACGTAGGAACCGATGCGCGAGAGCAGAGTTCGCGCCTCCGCGATACCGCCTTCGGTAACGATTCCGAGCGGAGTGGAGAACGTCCCGCGGTTTTCGTCGTATTGCAAAGAAGTCGCTTGCAAAATGTTGTGTATGTTCACTTTTGCCAGCCAACCGACGAGCGCGAGCGTCTCCGGCGAGTTCGATTGAATCTGACTCTTTGCCAGATCCGCCAAATTTTCGGACTGAATGGAAATGGCAGACGCTGGATTCCCGACTGTTTTCTGAGGTCTGTAGCCTTTGCTCTGTTTCTCCCGGCATTTCGACTCGAATTGAATTTCGGTATAGCTGTCAAAGCGTTTGCTTTGCCCCTGTTCTCCCACTCGCCCCCATTTCGTTTCGCATGCGCCGTCTTCAAACAGAAGGATGTTCCAAAATTTGTTGTTGTTGTTCCCGATGTCCGTGTAGATGTATCGCGCCTCTTTTTGCAGTTTCGCCATGTTCAAATTCCTAATTCTTACGAAAGAAAATCAGCGCGAATACGGAAAACGAGGGTTGTCCACGCTCAAATCGAAAAATTCCGTATCGTTGTTTGTTCGGTAGATCGGCGCTTCGTCATAGTCCGCAGGCAGAACCAACAATCCCAGCGGAAATGCGGAGACGCAGTCGTCCATATCTCTAGCAAGCTCTTTCGGAACGGGGGGCAACGCAATCTGATCTCTATTTTGATATTCGTTTGGATCGACGCTTTCGTGTCGGTAGAGCCAGGTGGTCGCGACCTCCTGGCGCCCGTCCGCCTGCACATGAATAAGTTCGCGGAGGTATCCGCAGGAATTCATCGCGCCTGTGTCGTAGATCATGCGAATGATTTCCGCCGACTCTCGGTGTTTCATAGGGAACCGCTGACGCTTCAAATTATTTGAAATATCAAGGGAGGTGAAGCTCTCCCCGCTCTGCATCGCCTCCCAAACCGTCTGTTCTACCACGTTCATTTTTTGGGTCGAAATCTGTTTCATGGTTATTAACTCCTCTTCAATTTCACTGTTGTTTGGTTATTCCGCTAGACTCTTGAAGACCGGAAATGGGAACGCGTCGATGAGATAAAAACTTATAGACATTCGTTTTTTGCCAGGGCGGTTTTCCCAGTATTCTACGGCTAACGTAAAATTGAACCAATAAATGAAGGGATTTGCTCAATAAAAGCGTAAAGGGACTGCGAGCGTCTTGCAGGTTTGAGTCGCAGACGACTCCAAATGGTGTCTTGTTGAAAGGAGAGCGTATTTTGAAATCGAAAACCAGCGGATTTCAGGAGGCAGTTTTGCCTACGAGACTAAATCCCAGTATTTCTCGCAGAAAGATGTTGGCGCTCACAGGGAGCATTACCGCTTCTTACCTCTTAGGCGGATGCGGCGGAGGAGACGGCGCTTCCGATGGAGGGAATGGAGAAGGACTGGCTCGCACTGTGTTGACAGGCGACTTAAAGAACCAGATCAATCAGTTCTCGCTCGCGTCGGAACAGATAACCAACATTTGGGAAGGATCGTCAACTGCACTCGCGAACCTCAATTCCTTTGCCAACGGCGGCCTTCGATCGCCGTCGGATACGAAGTTGATGATACAGGCGACCTGGTACGCTCTTCAGGGTTTGAAAGCCGGATATGAGCGCCTGGCGAATGGTCTTCTCGCTGAAGACGATCAGGGATACGTAGCGCACACAATCTCAACCAATTACAGCTTTAGCCAGACTTCCACTCTCGTCAACCCGCAATGGCTTGCTGCGATGATGCAACAAACCTATTGCGCGCTTCGTTTGATCGGGTCGCTCATGAAGATCGTCCAAGTCGGCGGGATTAAGCCGATGCAGGATTGGGTCAAGGCGCAGCCGACCGACCTTGAAAAGCTGATCGCATACGGCATCCTTGCCGACACTTATAATTCCTGGCTGGACGCCATATCGGATTCCCTGAAAATAGCTCCGCTGACAGAACTGAAGCTTGACGTTTCAAACGCCGTGACCGCCGCACAGGTCGGCGGGCGAGTAGACGGCATGGACGCGTCTATCCTGAAAATTCCTTTCACGCCCGGCAATCGGGCCGGCGGAAATGCCAACGGGATTCCGGACGACGCGATGCTGATAGGTCCGGAACCGGATAACTTCGCTCTCTCCTTCCTTGGAACGCTCGCTAAAATTGCGCTTACGACCGGCACGGTGGCGGCAACCTTCCCGCAGACGGTCGATCCTGCCTCCGCGACATACAACTTGGCAAGCAGGCTGGGTACGACAGGTCTGGCCGCCAATATCGCGACGCAGGAATCCGCGAGCGTCGTGCAAACTAAAACCGCAATGCTTATCCGGCAATTGACCGATACCGGCCTCTCCTTGGCGGATGGATCATCGGCAAGTTGCCATGTTCGTATTGCAATAGGCGCCTACAATGTCGTGACATCTGTAGCTCAAGCGGTTCTGAGCGAGCATTCTATTGCAGGAGCTGCGCTCGATGGCGCAAAAGCGGTCAGCAACCTTCAAGCTGAAGTCGACGTAATCGGGATATGCGGGTCGGCGGTTCAGAAGGCTCTCCTGGATACGGATTGCGTGAGCGTGTTAAATCGCAGCAACCTGATCGGAGGGTCAACGATGGTCCTCAGGTCTATCGCCACCGTGAACTTATCGGATTCGACAGAAACGGATCAAATCAGGGGCATTCTTGAAATAGACCCTTTCAACACACTTAGCTATCCGCCTCCAAACGCCGGATGGAATGGATCCGCTCGAAGCGGTTCCATACCTCTGTTTCGAGCGATTATTGCGGGATTGCCGTCTCCCGCCACCGGCGTCCCGAGAACTTTCAGCAACATCGAAGTGGCCGCTGCAGGGCTAGTGGTCGACCTCGTATTTCGATATTCAGCCGCACTCAGGCCGGACCTGTTGACGGATGGTCGCGTCATCTTCATCGCTTCGAACTTTGCTCGAATCCTACGTCGAAGCCCTGGAGCGACCTTCGCGATGATCCCCAATATCACGAGCGCTGCGCTGCTGTGTTCCGCTCCTGGTTTCAGTCCGTCAAAGACTTCGCCTGTCAATCTTTCCTCTCTCGCTTCACTAGGTCAGCTTAAGCAGATCACCGATTTCGTACCGGGGGTACCGCTCAATGTCAATTAATTTCCAAAAAATCATCTTTGCCGTCGCAATCTGCTCCTTCGTTGCATCCGGCCTTGCCGGGTGCGGCGGAGGCGGCTCTAACGATCTTCAGACGCGCAAAGGACAGGTCCGGCTCAACATCTCCTGGGCCGATAAGAGGGCCGCGTCGCTTTCGACGCGATACATCCCTGTGTACGCCAGCAGCCTGTTCTTCGAGCTGCATCCTAAAGACAACCCAAATCAGCGCTATACGCTTACTGCCAACCGGCCGGCGGACAAGCCTTCCACTCAGCAAGTGGCTTTCAATGAACTGCTTCCGACTGGAACCTACGAGTTGGCAGGGGCAGCGCGCGCACTGGCGGACGCTCAGGGCGCGACTGTCGCTTCCGGAGCATTGGAGATAAACGTGCAACCCGGAACCAATGCGGTTTCGCTCACCCTGAACAGCACAGTTAAGAGTCTCCTGATTCTGGGTCAGCCGCTTGCAGTCGGGCTGGGTCAGAATGCGACCTTGCAAAGCGGAGCATTCGACCCGGACGGCGCCGGACTGTTGCTTCCGGATGGAGCGCTTACGTGGAGCGTCGTTTCCGGCTCTCAATTCGGTTCGATCTCGCCGGGAGGCAAGCTCACTGCGACTGCGGCAGGCACGATAAGAGTGCGGGTCGCGGAGCCGGTCACAGGCGTTAAGACGGAAGCGGATGTCGTCATTTCGTTGCAGTCGTCCACTTCCGGACTTGCCAACTCCGGTTACCCGAAAGCAGGCGCGGATGCAGGCAACACGGGACAGGTGCAGGGTTCCGGGGCTGTAGGGCAAATCGCATGGACCTTTGACCTTGGAGGGCGAGGCGTCAACACTCCCGTGCTTGGAAACAACAACCTGATCTTCGCCTATCAGCAAAACGGCGTGATTTTCGCGCTGGACGCGACAACCGGAGTGAAGAAGTGGCAGGCGACGCTCCCCAATATGGGACATTCGGCGTTCGGTTCGTCGCTCATTGCGGGCGACGACAACACGATCTACGTGGGTTACGATGGCGGCGTGCAAGCATACGATGCAGGAACCGGACTACCTAAATGGAACAACTCGGATTTCCAGGTGACCGGCGGCATCAATCTGGCGAGCGGAAAAATCTACGCTCCTTCTCTCTACCGAGGAGTCGCGGTAATCGACGCACGCACGGGAGCGACCCTCATGGAGTACCCTGGTTTAACATACAGCAACGATGTTGTCATCGGGAGTGGTTTCGCTTACTTTGTTACGGAGAATACGGGAAACAACGGCGCGATTGAATTACATGCAGTAAATCTTGTTACGGGAGCCCTCGCGTGGAAAAAGTCAGGGGCCAATTCCGGCGGAGTTCCGGCAGTCGGGGCGGACGGCTCCCTGTATCTAGGCTTGGCTGACGGCACCATGAACGCTTTCGACGGCCAGAGCGGAGCAACGAAGGCCAGCATTCAGGCCGGACAGGCAGTGAGCTTTACGAATCCGATTATCGCTTCGGATAGGACCGTGTATTTTCGGAGAAGGGATGCGAACTTCAAAGTTCAAACAGTCCACTATGATGCCGGGCTAACCCAACAGCTTGGTTCCAGTCCAATTTTGGTCAAGCAACTTTCGCTGGGTCCGGATGCGACGTTATACGGCTCAGGCTACGATATCGACAACAGGGATCAAACCGCTCTGTATGCACTGAATTCTCAAGATGGCACAGTCAAGTGGAAGACGCCGCTCACAGCGGGCGTACTGGCTGCACCGCCGCCGGATGGCATTGTGCCGGGATATGCCGCAGTCAGCAAGACCGGCATGGTCTACGTCGTAGCGATCGACCAACGGCTCTACGCGATAAAGTAGCAGATTATCTGCCCGTTGCACGGGCGAAAGACGTCACTTCAAAAGCCGAATACTTTTCAGTATTCGGCTTCTTTTCAGAATGCTATGCCCGATATCGCACGATGCTTGGAGATTCTTTCGACGCCTTGCGTGCGAAACGTTTGCTTCGAAGGAGCGCTTCATGGCGCATCGATTTACTGCTTCGCGACTTTATATGGGGTTTTCATAAAGGAAGTTTTCAGCTTTGAATACTTATCATTCTCTACGTCGAAATGTGAAATACATTCCTAATTCGGATTGCCGAATTTCATTTTTTGAGCTTCCTCAATGCGAATGAGAGCTGCCTGAGCAGACACGCGACTTCATTTTTTACCCCGCAAAGGCGCCGTTGTCTCAATTTGTTTTCCGTTGACAAAGGCTCCAATAAAAAGTAAAATGATACGTGGCGATAAGTATCTCGAAAAAGAGTCGATTCATCGCAACAACTTCGTTTCAGAATCGTCTATAAAAGTTAATAAAGAAAATTACGATAATCGTTTTAGGAGTCTTCTGAATGTCATTGTCCACCAAGTACGCCCGATTTTTGCAGTGTTCCGTTTCAACCGCCCTCTTCGCACTCTCGTGCGGCGGCGTTCGCGCCGATGGAAAAGCGTCTCTGCCCCCCGCAGTCGGCGATTTCAAATTGACCGGCGCCGTGCAGACCTTCAGTCCTGCAAAGTTGGAAGATCATATCGACGGCGAAGCCGAAGCTGTCAAGCACTACAATTTTAAAGAGTGCGCCTATGGAGTGTACGCTCCCGGCGGCAAAGGCAACCAGTTCATT
The DNA here is from genome assembly GCA_043757795.1 of Chthonomonadaceae bacterium. Classification (GTDB taxonomy): domain Bacteria; phylum Armatimonadota; class Chthonomonadetes; order Chthonomonadales; family Chthonomonadaceae; genus JAYVOT01. The sequence goes on from JAYVOT010000156.1 coordinate 8,268, forward strand.
ACAGTGGACATCTATCAAATGGCGGACGCCACGAACGCCTACGGGTATTACAGCGTTCAAAGAAATGCGAGCGCCAAAATCGTCAAGATCGGCGCTGAGGGCTATCAAGAAGCGACCGCTCTGAACTTCTGGAAGGGCGCGAACTACGTCAAAATTACGATCACTGCCGCCAACCCGACTCAATTTCAGCCGATGCTTCCCAAAATAGCGTCCGCGATCGCCGCAAAACTGACAGGCTCCACTTCCGCCCCGGACATCATCAAACTATTGCCTGCCGGATATTCGCCGCGTAGCGAACAGTATCGCCGGTCGGACATCTTCGCGCAGAGCTACATCAACAACGGCGTGGTGGCGAACTATCCTGCGGCAGGCTCGCAGGCGGAACTCTGCGTAGCCGTCTACCCGAACGCAACGGCCGCAAAATCCGCGTTCGCTCGCTATCAGGCTTACCTTTCAAAACCCTCAAATCTAGCTGCTGGCGGAAAACTCAACCTGTTGAAAGGTCTTGGAGAGAGCGCTGTCGAAGCGAAAACCAAGTTTACCGGCGAAGTCATCGCCGCTTTGAAGGGCAAATATCTTATCGGAGTTCGCAAAGCCAAAGACATCGCGAGCGCTATGACGCTCGCAAAATCCGCTCTGGCAAGCGCAAAAT
>JAYVOT010000157.1:0-2414 GCA_043757795.1 Chthonomonadaceae bacterium
TTAGATGGACAGCGAACTTAAACAGCGAGATTTACCATAAACCTGCTTGTATTCTCGCGGGCATTTTAGCCATACTAAGCGGATTGCTCGATCTTAAAATTATTCGTCTAGCAATGCCGCAGATCATGTGTCAAGTCCCAAGAGAATGGCTTAAAGTCTATGGTCCTTACCGCACGTCGTTTCAATGGGCGCTCAATATCGGCGCAGGAATAAAGACGGTTTTCACCTACTGGCTTTTCTACTTGATAGCGGTTTGCGTAATTATAGTTGGTAGCCCGGTTTTTGGAGCTATGGTATACGGAACATTTGGTTTGACATATGGTTTGGTTTCAGCGATTTCAATGAACCTCTATCGATGGGGACCATTCCGGACAGCTTTTTCAGATTTCCTCCCAACCAAGAATCTCACGAATTACACTGTTGGTATAGCTCAACTTATCGCTGGAATTTTTCTACTTTTCGATAAAGGTTTTTAAAGGATGTGGACGGACAGCTACCCGGCCGTTTCTAATTTGTGCAAACACCGGGATCAATTCCCGGAAGACTATCGCTGAAGCTGAAACTCGTAACTTTCACCTCCCCTTGTTCAAGAAGCGGTGCGCAGTTGCAGACCTCCCGTGTCCAAGTAAAATCAATGGTTGAACAAAAATTCTTTGGAGTTGAGGAGCGCCCACAACAGGTCTTCCATTTTCTGCTGTCTGTTTGTGGAGGTTGAGAGCGAAGAAACGCCCTGCTTCAGTTCGGTCGGGTTGGGGAAACGAGAGTAGGCGGCGAGGTAGAACTCTTCGATAATCTTGGCATCCGGCGCTTTCGATTCGATCAGCTTCATGATGCGCCCGGTCTTTGCGCTGAGCCTGCCGTTGACGCCCGCGTTGTTCATCAGGTGCAACGTCTGACCAAGGTTCGGGTCGTCGGAGCGCTCGCAGGCGCAGGCGATAGTTCGTGCCGGTCGTCCGAAAAGGTCGAGGAAATAGGAAGCGACGGCGGGGTCGGGAAGCTGAACGGCGCGCGTGCCGAAGGGAAGCCCGTCGAACTTGTCCGTTACGCCCGTCGCGCTGCAGAGGGCGTCTAGAAGCGGCTCCGCTTCGAGGCGTTTGAAGGCGTAGTGCGAATAGAACTTCGTGTCGCGGTCGTTTGCGAGCGAGGTTTCCGGGGAACGCTGATAGACTCGCGTGAGAAGAATCGAGCGCATCAGCGATTTCAGGTCGTACCCGTGCCGAACGAACTCCTCCGCCAACGCATCGAAAAGCTCCGGGTTCGAGGGCGGGTTCGTCACTCTCAGGTCGTCCGTCGGCTCTACGAATCCGCGTCCCAAAAAATGCTTCCACAGCCGGTTCACGAGCGCTTTTGCGAAGAAAGGGTTCTTCGGGGAAGTCATCCACTCGGCAAGCGGTTCTCGGCGATCTCCGGCAAACGTTGCTGGGAGGGGAGTTGCGTCGAGGGCGCAGGGTGCGACGACTTTGCCGGTTTTCGGATGGTTCACTTCGCCCGTCGACGCAAGAAAGACGACGGGTTCGTCCTTGCGCTCGCCCGTTTTGGAGGTGACGCGGGAGAAGAACGCCGCCATCTGAAAGTACTGATTCTGCGTCCACTTCTCGTAAGGGTGGTTGTGGCACTTCGCGCACTGAATCCGCACTCCCAAAAACACCTGCGAAGTCGTCTCAGCGAGCGTTTGCGGGGTGGTCGCGCTGCGATAATAGTTCACGTTTCCGTTTCGATAGGCGCTGCCCTGCGCCAAAATCAGCTCCTTCGCGAAGAGATTCCAGGGTTTGTCGTTCTCAACGCCCTGCCGAATCCAGTCGTTCAGCGAGTTCATTCCCTTGTCCCCCAACGTGCGCCGGGAGCTTCGGAACAGATCGCCCCACTGCTGAGTCCAATAATCCGTATATTCCGGTCGATTGAGGAGGGAGTCCGTCAGTTTTTCGCGCTTCAACGGGTCTTTGGACGACAGGAAGGCGCGCGTCTCATCGGGCGTCGGCAGGAGTCCGATTACGTCCAGACTAGCGCGACGAAGGAAATCGGAGTCGGTGCAGAGCGGGGAGGGCGTCAAGCCCAACTGCGCGAGTTTTGAGTCCTCGATCCGGTCGATTCGGGCGGAGACAGGATTTGAAGGCGGAATTTTTCCGGGGTCGCTTTTCGGCTTGAAGGCGGCGGATTTCGGAACTCGGACTCCGCTGTTAGCAGTTCGAGCGGGGGAATGTCCGTAGGGAGACACGATTCTCGCATTCGTCACTAACCCCTGATAACGCATCAGAATCGCGCCTTCGCCGCTTCCCGTAACCTTCGCAAGCCCGTTCGGGGTGACGCTCGCGACCGTCTCGTCGCTTGCCGTGAAGAGCGTCTGCCCGGTCACGTCGCGTTTTGAACCATCTGAAAATTTTGCCCAGAGCGTGTAGTTTTGCGTCTGTCCGATG
>JAYVOT010000158.1:0-2410 GCA_043757795.1 Chthonomonadaceae bacterium
TCGCTATTTGAGGGCGACATGCGCCTAATTCCAGCAACAATCTGGGATCATATGGTAGCAACACTCTGTAGGGCAGCCTAAAAATGGCTAAAGTCCAGATTATACTGAAAATTCCCTCTCTATGTCAAATAACGCTTCCGCCGAAGGAGGATAACAAGGCGGCTCCGCCAGATATGACATTAGACGGCTTTGCGTCTCTCAAGTCAGGAGGAAGGCTGATGCGAAGCCCTCATGGACGGGGCTTTTGAGAGCAAGCTTTCTCTTGACCACACGCAACGATGCGGCATAGCTTGTCGGTCTAAGGCAAAGCCAGACTAGAAATGGTTTTAACTTATAAACTCATACCATGCAGTGAGGAAGAACTGTTGTTTGGATTTGCGGTAAATTTTTTCGCAGGAATGCTCAAATCCTTTAAATCTATTCAGACTGCCCGATCCGCTCTTCTGGGCGGACAATCCGCCACAGGGCTATCGCAACTCCTGATCGTACGCTGAGCATCCGTGCCTTATCCGCCTTCTGGTCGCGACTGGTCAACCTGGTCCAGCGTTACTGCAGTACAAGGAGATGGAAAGAATGTTGGAAGAGGAGATGGGCGCGGAACCCTCCTCTCCCCTGCGCACTCTTGCCAGCCAGATCGAAAAGCAGTTGGGTTTCACGGCTATCCCTTCCCTGCCTGCGGCTTCCAAGGTTCCGCTACTACAGGCTCCATTCTCTTTGACAACTTGTGATTAAGCAGAAACGGTCACATTGACCTTCTTAAATGACCGTTCCCGGAGGATGAACGAACCGCGGTCTTCCGATACGCCGTTCGACAGCGGTTAGTTAATTACTAGCAGTTGACGAAAGTGAAGTCCGGTTCATTGAACCGGACTTCTCTGACATCTAGCTTATTGCAGCAAATTGATCTTCAAACATCAGTATCAACGCCTCATTTCCCTGCTCTTTCCAGATGCTCTGAGCCTCGTTCCAACGCTCTTTCGCCTCATCTATTTCTTTCAAGTATTGGTGTGTCAAGCCAAGATGAGCGAGAGTCGTCGCCATTCCGGGGCGATGCCTCTGTTGTCGTCGCATTTCAAGAGCCTCGATGAGCGTTGTTTTCGCCTCGTCATAGCGATGAAGTCCATTCAAGCAGTAGCCCATGCTCTCCAAACCCAATGCGAGATAGCCCGTCAAGTGGTGAGCAAAAGCGATTTCGCGCGCCTCTTCCAAAAGGCAAAGGCCGTCCGAAAAATTGGCTTGCTCAGATTTGTTTCTCCCCAGTTGAATGAGGGTATAGGTGACTCCATCCTGCAACCCCAGACTCCTGAAAAGCGCCAGGCTTTCAAACAGGCGAGCTTCTGCTTTTTGATGCTCCTTTCGCACCGAGGCGATGGCTGCAAGATCGTTCAGAGCGTAGGCTGCATCCGTTGCCATATCTGCTTTGCGATACTCCTCTAAAGATTGTGAGTGGAATTTCTCAGACGTTTCGTAATCACCCTGCGCGAAGGCAAGAGTTCCGACGCCAGTAGTGAGCGAACCTACAGTTTTCGGATCGAACATGTCTCTGTGGTTGAGAGCCGCCAAAAGTTGACGACGCCCCTCGTTGGAATACCCTCGAATATACCAAAAACCATTGAGGATACTGAGTGTTTTCGCTGCTTCGATCCGGTTTCCAGACAACCAACTCCAATCGAAAGCAGCTAGGATGTTGTTAAACTCACTCTCGATAGACTGGAAGAAAGGAAAACTCTCGTCGCTTCCGAACTTATCACGAGACGAAGGGATATGTCTCATAAAATAATCTGCATGGCGTTTGCAGAGCGAATCCCACTCTTCCGGAGCAAGCTGTTGGGACGCAAAGTCTCGTACTGTCTCTAGGAGCCGATACCGAGTCACCCCTTCTCGATCTTCACTCGCCAACAGACTCTTGTCGCATAGCGAAGTCAGGAGATCCAGAACTTCGTTTTCCTCTTCAGGCGACTGGAACGAAACTGCATGAACCGCTTCAAAAGAACATCCCCCGGAAAAGACCGAAAGATTGCAGAGAAACTTTTTTTCACATTCGTTCAACAGATCGTAACTCCACTTGATAAGAGAATAGATCGTCTCTTGTCGGGGGAGGGCGGTTCTATTTCCACCGGTGAGAAGATTGAAGCGTTGCGCTAGGTATCGATTCACTTCTTCCAACGAGAGATTGCGAACTCTAGCTGCAGCAAGCTCTAACGGAAGTGGAATTCCATCCAATCGGACACAGAGTTGGGCGATCACCGCCGCATTCTCATCGCTGAGAACGAAATCCGGCGAGACAAGTTTGGCGCGAATGCAAAACAGTTGCACCGATTCGAATTCTGAGAGGGTTTTCTGCGTGTGCGTCAGCTTAAGATCAGGTTGCGATAGGGAGGGGACGCGATAGACTTGTTCGCCGATTAAC
>JAYVOT010000159.1:0-8841 GCA_043757795.1 Chthonomonadaceae bacterium
TCGAGCATGGGGAAATCTCCTACGACGGCAAGAACGACAGCCTTTGCACCGAGAAGGAATACGGCGATTTCGAGTTGCTTGTCGATTGGAAAATCGAAGCTCACGGGGACAGCGGCATCTATTTGCGAGGAAGTCCGCAAGTCCAAATTTGGGACGACGAGCCTGCTGTAGCTTTGAAAATCGGTTCCGGCGGACTCTACAACAATCAGAAGAACCCGAGCAATCCGACTTCAAGAGAGGATAATCCCCCGGGACAATGGAACCGATTTCGCATTTTGATGATTGGGAATAAAGTGACCGTCTTTTTGAATAATGTTCTAGTGGTACAAGATGTGACTATGGAGAACTATTGGGAGCGAGACAAACCAATCTATCCCACAGGTCAGATCGAACTTCAGCACCACGGTTCGCATCTCAAATTCAAGAATATCTATCTTCGCGAGATCAAAGCGCATAGCAATTAATCGTCGTAAAGGGAATGCCGGAGAAGATTTTTCACTTCGCAAGACATTACTTTCGGGATGGATTTTTATGGTAAATCCTGTCAAACTCCCGACATCGTATCCTATATTGTTTGAGAATTTCAGTTAGATTTCAATCATGAACAAAAAGCGAGAACTTCCTTCAGATATTCCAGTAGAAGCGATTCCTGTTCTTGAGAGAGTAGGCTATCTTGAACCGGATAGATTGCGCGTTGGCGACGTCGTTCCAAAGTTTTCGCTTCACGGATTGAATTCAGATGAAACCATGGTTATTGGCGAAGCAAGCGATAAGATGACCTCGTTAATTTTCGCAAGCTACACTTGACCGCCTTTTCGACGTCAGGCAGGTCGCCTGGAAGAAATTTATCGTGAGTTCGGCAGTGCAGTGAACTTCTTTCTAATCTACATTCGAGAGGCGCATACAGTCGATGGTTGGCAAGTCGATTCCAACACATCGGAAGACATCCTTTTCAAGGATCACAAAGATTTGGAAGGACGCGAACAGACCGCCTCTGCCTGCCAATCAGGACTGAAACTGTCAATTCCAATTTTAATCGACACGATGGACAATGCGACGGATCGACTCTTCAGGGCCTGGCCGGAACGCATCTACGTCTTGTCGAGGGAGGGAATCGTTGCATATCAGGGCGGCAAAGGGCCCTATGGGTTTGATCCGGAGGCGCTTTATAGTTTTCTAACCGATTCTGCGGCTCGCCCTGAATTGGACAGACCCAAATAATAACCGAGTCCGAATTACGGTGGGACTTTGGGTTGAAACCCATGTCTGAAATTGAAACCCCGCCTTCGCGGGTTGAGAGAGATTTGCGGAGATTACCGAGTCCGCGATAGCGGACTTCTTAATTACAGAGGCGGACTTCAGTCCGTGCGTCTTCAGAATCTATCGCCTTCCAAATCCGTCCGTTCAATTGATGAAAGGAATTTAATCGTGAATCTAAAAATAGTATTGTCTATTGCAACATTTTTGTTCTGCGTTCTCCCCGGCAGTCTTCGCGCGCAGGTTGGCGGACCCTACCCCGTTGATCCCGATAGCATCGTGAAGGCGGGAGTTCCTCAAGGCGTCACGACAAAAATGCCGAACTTCAAGAGCAAAATTTTCGCTGACACCGACCGAGAGTGGTGGGTCTACGTACCCGCACAATACACGCCTGATAAGCCCGCCTGCGTGATGGTTTTTCAAGACGGAGGCGGTTATCGAGGCTCGGTTCCGCAAGTCTTCGACAATTTGATTGCGGAGAAGATGATGCCGATAACTATCGGGGTCTTCATCAATCCGGGAAATCTGTTGCCGGGCGGAAAACCGCAGGGCAACAATCAACGCAGCTATGAATACGACACGCTTTCAGACAGATACTCGCGATTTCTATTGGATGAGATCCTGCCGGAAGTGGAAAGCAGTAAAGCGAAACTTCGAAAAGACGCCGCAAGCAGGGCAGTGGCTGGGCTGAGCAGCGGGGGAATTTGCGCTTTCACCGTCGCCTGGGAGAAACCGAACGAATTCAGCAAGGTTTTGTCTTGGATTGGAAGCTACACCGATCTTGCCGGCGGCAAGAGCGGAATCGAGGGCGGTCATAACTACCCCTCAATGATTCGGCGCCTCGATCCGAAACCGATTCGCGTCTTCCTGCAGGATGGCGATCACGATCTTGACAATCAATTTGGAAATTGGCCCCTCGCCAATCAGGAGATAGCGAAGGCTTTGGAGTTTAAGAAGTATGACGTCAAGTTCGTTTTCGGGCATGGAGATCATAACCCCGCTCATGGACGATCCATTTTGGGCGAATCGCTCCGGTGGTTATGGAGAGAGTATAAAGCCGAATAGGCGAGGCTTTTATTCGAACTGAAGAGGTGATCCTGAGAAATGCACTTCGCCTGTCCGAACAAGAAAATCTAGCTTTCAGGACAGACTGTCAAAATTGCAAAAATTCTGTTTCGAGAAGGGGTGAACAATCAGTTTCGAGCAAAATTTTCAGTTTAGCGCTTCCCGATGTACTCGAATTAGGATGCTTGCTCATAGTTCTCTCCTAAGCATTGAACTTTCAGGAGAGAACTATGAGCAGGCGTCCTAATTTTTCAGCCGATAGCGTTTAAGGCGTCTTTGATGGACATCTGTACGCAGGTGAAGATAGGGGTGTCTTTCAGAGTGTAGAGACTTGACTCGGTTTCTCTTAAACCCTGAACGAGGTCTAGAAAGTCCGCGATGATGTCAGTTTCAAACGCGACAACGAACTCCTGATCGTCTATGCCGAACGAATAAGTCGTATTCAGTTTAATTGTCGGGTACTTGTGTCCAACCAGAATGTGCCCAGACATGATTTTTTGTCGCTCTTCAAGAGGGAGCAGATACCAGGATCGCGTTTTGAGGAAGGGGTAGACATGCAGATATTTTCTACCGGTGGGCTTCACAACGAGCCGCCTTCCCTCCGGGGCGTCCTTCTCCGTCGGGTCTTTGTATTGCGAGTTTTTCGTCATGGCAAGGTAGCAATAGGGCTGTGTCGCCCAACGCCCCAAGCCTGAGTTCAACAACTTCGAGCCGTGCGTCTGTAAGTTGTCAAGGTCGTCAGTCGCGTTCCACAGCAACAGGTCGGCGTCGCCGCGAATGCCTACAAGCGAATAACACCTCACCATCATATCGTCCGCCGCTTCTTCGACAGCCCTCTCAAACTCAGCTTTATCGCGCGAGCGAACCTCTTCCGGAAGGCGCCTCCATGCTGCATCGAATTTATAGAATGCAAACTGCACCATCGTGCGTCCGCGATTTTCCAAAATAACTGAACTCCTCCCCTGTCACAATTTACAGGATGTTTCGTTATAAATATTATACCCTGTAGACAGTCTCGTATAGAATTAGTCTCAACCCCTCGCAATCGTCTCCCTGTTGCAAAAGATTGGTCGCAATTCGGCATTAAGGTCTAATTCTTCAACCGCTTACGCTTTGATTCATGAGTGGGTATCCCAATTTATATCCGCTTTTACAAGGACGTATAATCACTCATTCCACGTATCTGTCCTGTAGGAGTAGTTTTTTGAATTTCCTCAAGTTGTTTTTCGCTCTCAATTCGGATGAAGTTTCTCACTTGTCCTCCAAGAAGTCTCAGTTTCGAGAGCGTATATCGTCTTCAATATTTCCGCTTGCATCCGGCCTTGTCATGGATGAGCCTGGCTATAAAGCGGTGGTTAGAACTGGAAAAATCGGTTTGCAATCCATGACTGACAACGAACACGCAACCAGGTCAAATCTTCCTGTTATGTTGAAAACCAATCGTCTCTTTTTTTCTGACATGTTGCAACACTCCAAGATACTTCTTTCGTCGCTTGATTTACGAGAACGTCAGACAGGAGAGCACTCTAGAAGAGTGGCACGGCTTGCAATCGCACTGGGCGAGAAACTCGGATTGAACGCCGAAGATCTTGCGCTCCTGCGATGCGCCTCCCTACTGCACGACATCGGCAAAGTGGGTGTCCCGGATGACGTTCTTTTAAAAGTGACGGAGTTGACAAACGAGGATTGGGAGGAGATTCGAGCGCATCCTGTAAAAGGCGCGAACATTCTGAAGCTCTCCCCAACTCTGTTTCCTTTAGCGGAAATCGTCCTGCGACATCATGAACGCTTTGATGGAAAGGGCTATCCCGGCGGACTGAAAGGGACGCAGATTCCCTATCTTTCTCGAATCGTGAGCGTTGTCGACGCTTATGAAGTGATGACATCTAATAGAGTTTACAGAAAAGCTCGTTCTGAAAGCGAAGCTAAAACACAATTGATGGAACAGCGCGGAACGCAATTCGACCCTGATATTATAGACGTTTTCATCGGCATGAAGTTGGAATAAAGTCTATTTTGCGAACATATTTGACTCCAGTTGACCTTTTACTGGACTCGAAGGCGCTGAGACTCGCAATAAGTCAGGGCTTGAACCTACTCTCTCAAAACAATTATGCCGGAGGGACAGACGCTGAAATTTCATTTCAACGCAAACATCCTCCAAATGAAAATCACCCGTGTTTTGTTCAAGTATTTGGAGGCGAGACCATAGAGCGTTACGAATTCGAGTCCCTGGACAACTCTTTCAGAACGACTCATTCATCAAATCGAATAGGCGCCTGTGTTCATCCCTATCGGATGAGAGTTTGAGTGCGCTACCCAATTCGGATTAATTTGAGCGTATGAAGATTATTTACAGCAAAAAAAGGAATTTTAGCAGTTTGCGCGGAACAGTTCACTTAATATAATCTAGTATATTTGAAAATTGAGCTTCCGATATCCAACTGCTGCTGAAATTATTGAAAGCGAGGTTCACCGAACTCTCAACTTATGTGCAATAAACCATCTCCGCTTGAACTAAGTCAATTTTTAATCAATCTACGTCAGGCGCAGGAGTCAACTTGTGAACAGGTATCCGCCCGTTCAGGAATTAATCCCCGCACTCTGATGCGTTGGGAAGCGGGAACGCATTCTCCTAGGATTCCTGAACTGGAATCAGTACTGGAAGCGTTGAACGCCAATAAGAAACAACGACTTCAAGCGTTCGCTTCACTTGAAAGTCCCAGAGCCGTGCGCAAAATCCGCGAACTTACGGATTTCAGCCCGCCCTTTCCTGGCGATCTGCTTCGGGCGATGAGAACGCGAATAGGAATGACTCAAAGCGAACTCGCTTCAGCAATCAGCGTTAGGCAGGCGACACTCGCAAAATGGGAATCTTCAGAAGATTGGCCCGAAACAAGCCGACTTTCCAGTATTTGCTTCTATTTAGGAGCTAGTTTGGAAGAGACGGAAGTTCTGCTCAACTACGACTTTTCTCCGAACGACACGGATTGCAAACAAATTCTTCATGATCTCGATCAAACTTCCATCGCTTTAATGTGCGCGACCATTCCTACGGATCTGGAGTTTCTAGCTCTTGAATCAAGACTTTGGAACGCCTCGCTCGTCGACGAGTCGATTCAAAGCTCATTAAATCTTCTTTACGGGCGTCATGCACGAAAATTAGTTTATTTGAGGAGATTCAACGACGCCAAACCATACATTTCACAAGTGATGAGGACAACTTCATACAAAATACCGGAAGAACTCTTCTACAGAGATGCGTTGGTCGCCAGAGCGCTGTTTCAAGAGCGCGGTACTGAGAAACAAAAATTGAAAATCAAAACGTCGAGATTGAAGGAAACGATCGAGGTGATCGCGTATGTTCCGATTATCGCCTGGCTACAGGAAGAACTGTCAAAGTGTTCCTCCATGATCGAGGATTGGAAAACCGCGATTGATTATTCCGACAGTTCCATCAATTTAATTCAAGCCGTAGCAAATAGGGAGAATTCGCTCTGGGCAAGGAGCTTAGGCAGAGCGAGGTTGGAGGGCGTTATGGGCAATCACGATTCCGCTGTTGAAAAAATCACAAAGCTCCTCTCAATGACTCCTCATGAAAGCGACTATGAAATCAGCGCGGGTTTGGCGGCGACGCAAATTTTCCTTAAAGCAGGATTAAAAACGGAAGCGACTCTTTGGGAGATCGAGACCCGAAATCTTATTGCACAGTACCAACAACCCCAGTTTTTAGATGATTTAAACTCAATACAAGCGAGGTCTATATGAAGTTCGGACATCGTTGCATGGTAGGTTAAAAGCTCCATGTGCAATCAAGCCGTAAGAGGAGTTTATTTTTAATTTTATTTCAAAAATTTCAAATACCGCTTTCTCTGTACACTTTTACGAATAATCAAGAACGACCTGGTGTTTTGTGCAAGTGACATGGTATAAATACCATGTCACTTGTAATTTGTCTAAGTTCGAAGCTTGCAGCTTGTTCACAAGAATGTCTGAAGATATGTGAAACGAATGCTTGATAGTCTGCCGATACTGATTTATCGATTTTCTTTAAGCATGAATCGAATAACTAAGCTGGAATGCTCAGACAGTTTGCACAGATAAAAGAGACAAGTGGTCAGAATAAGGATATTTGCAGGAAATTTATTCAAGAAATCATTAGAATTTCTAAGTTAGTATCGGAGGTTTTCACAACTTTGATTCTTTTCTCATCATGGCACACGAATGAACAGGAAGACTATGTTCTGATCGGTCTTCCTTCTCCGCTGCAATCAGCGATCAACATCTGTCAACTCCACTGTGACGCGCTCATTTCCCAGGAAGAGGAAGGTCTTCCTCATGAAGAACGCATTCGGCAAACCGACAGGGATTTCGAAGGCAAAGTAGCGCTTGATTTTTTGCCCAAGCCGGTGGACCGTTTTGAAGCGACCCTGAATGATCTAATCGTGACTCCTCTCAGCCACCTGCACAGACGAAAATATCGGATTATTAGATCCACTCCTCAAATCTTCGAAGCTCAAGTTGCATTGCGTTGTCTGATTGTGGAAAACAATATAACTACGTTGCAAAGCATTAAGACAGTCCTAAATCGAAGCGGCTTTCAAGTAAACGCGGTCTCCAGTGCGGAAGAGGCGTTGAATCTCATTCTAACAGACTCTTTCGATGTGCTTTTGTGCGATATACGACATCCTGCATTGAGCGGGCTTGACTTCGCTCGACTTGTCGCTGAAATACGACCGAACCTTGCGATCACGTTAATGTCCGTGGATCAGAGTGATTGGACGCAAATGGAGGCGATAGAAACGCTCGATTGCGACTATATTGCCACACCTTTTTGCGCTTCCGAGCTTCCTGAAATTCTAGAAGCGAATTACAAAAGAAGACTGGACGTTCTTCTGGAACAGAATCGCAACGCTCAACCGGAAATGTTGTTGCACGCAAATCTGCTTCTCTATTCTCTGGACATGAGAGAGCCGAGTACCGGAGAGCATTCTAGAAGGGTTTCTCTCCTTGCTCTTGCGCTAGGCGAAAAGCTCGGCTTGAATGCACGTGAACTGCTTCATCTGCGTTGCGGCGCCCTGTTGCATGACATCGGAAAAGTAGGAGTCAAAGACAATGCGCTTTTGAAAAAATCGGAACTCACTGCAGAGGATTGGGAAGAGATACGAAAGACCCCGGTAAAAGGGGCGGAGATATTGAAACAATCTCCTTCACTGCACCCGATAATTGACATAGTCCTGCGACATCACGAACGCTTCGACGGTAAAGGCTACCCGGATGGACTGCAGGGAGATCAAATTCCCTTCCTTGCGAGAATAGTCTGCGTCGTGGATGCCTACGAGGCGATGACTTCCAACAGATTTTACAAGAGCGCTCTTTCAGAGTCCAAAGCGAAGTCTCAATTGATGAAAGAGAGCGGCGGACAGTTTGATCCGGAAATCGTCTCAGTATTCCTTGAATCAGTTGTGACTTCGCAGACTCCTTTTTTAATGAAACCGCCGGAAGTCGTACATAATTCCCCTATTTCAAAATGGGATGCGGCTAATTCTACTGCTTCCTTGCAAGCAGCGTCATAAAGTGGAGTTGTCTAAAACCTGCTAGACTTCCGGATTTTCGATCCTGCGGCAGTTGCGTCAAGTTTTTAGAGGATCAAAACCTCCTCCCTCCGCAGGCGAAAGAACTTTGAATATCGACTATTGCAACTACCAAAGATTAACGCTCTGAGTTTCCGAATTTCATATCTTGAAAGATCGGCAAATGAGAGCGTTAATTTTTGGTAGTTGCAATAGGCGATCTCGCATCCGGGTAACTCTTGCTCTTTCCTCATTTTGCTTCAAGCATTGGGACCGTCACCGAATCTTGCAAGCAGCGTGTTTGCAACTGAAAATTTAAAGCGCTTTGGTATGGTTTCAGCCATTCTATGAATCAAATGAGATTGATGCTTCACTTTATCGATAAATACGGATTTAAAAGCGCTGGTTACACGATGCAACCCTTATTGCAGTCTCTTCAATCCTAATCAGCGCCCTGAATTCATGGTATAACAACACAACGAGCGGTGTAATCTCAGTGTTATCGCAATATAATCCAAATGTTGCTTTTCTCCAACCTCTGAACATGACTCCCTCAGTGCCAATTCGCCCCGCTCAGGAGCTGTCTCCCATGGTCTTACGCTTCTTTCCTAAAATCAAAGAGTCGCTCTCAATTACGACTTTTCTGTTGTCTCTTTTCTGCTCTTCTTATCCAACCTGCCTTGAAGCTCAGTCGCGTATTCCCATTCAGACAAGCCCTTCGATTGTTGTAGGCGAAAAGGGAACGAACGTCGCAAAATCGAGCGAGGAGTGGTTGGGAATCTACTTGAACAAGAAAAAAGTGGGATACAGCAACTCCGTGACATCTGCGACTCTCTATGAAGGCAAACCCGCAATTCGAGAGGTCGGGGCTGGCGTCACGAAGCTTACCGTGCTTGGAACCTCCGTGGAAGAGGAGGAGAGCACGGAAACGATCTCCGACCTCGAA
>JAYVOT010000160.1:0-2404 GCA_043757795.1 Chthonomonadaceae bacterium
AAGAGGCTCGCGGCACGATGGCGGATCACTTCGGGTTGGGAAGAGAGTTCGGGTTTGCCGATTGGCGCAAGATGCTTGATGAGGCTCCGCTTGATGCAGTTCTCATCGCGACACCGAATGCATTGCACTTTGAACAAGCGAAAGCGGCGCTTGAGCGGAATCTGCATGTGCTTGTCGAGAAACCGATGACGCTTCGCGGCGATCATGCGCGCGAGCTTGCAGCGATTGCAAAAGAACGAAATCTTCAGCTGGGAGTCGCGCTGAATCCCCCATATTGGGCGCATTGCCACCGGATGAAAGAGGCGTTCGAAAACGGTTCTCTTGGGGAATTGGAGAGCGCAAGCCTCTTTTGGTCAGGCTCGGCGGAATATCTTTTCGGGAAAAAGCCCAGACCGGACTCGCTTCCCGGGGTCGTTCCGCCCTCAGATTATCGAGCGGACCTAGAGATGAACGGCGGCGGCTATTTTGCGGACGGAGGTCCTCATCTCGTCTCTACCGTGCTCTGGGTAACGGGACTCCGCGCAAAGAGAGTTTCCGCGATCATGGACGAAACACCGGCGGATATGCGAACCGCGATTACGCTTGAGCTTGAAAACGGCGCTATCGTCACGATCAACGCTGTCGGCAATAGTCAATTCGAGCAACGGCGCGTCCGAAACGTCTTCGGCGCCGAACGAGGAACAATTACAGTGGACGGTTTCGAGTTTGACACTCAAATCCTCATTCCCGGCGAAGGAGTCAGGAGATTCAGAGAATCGGAATTGCTTCCGGTCTCCACGCCCGTCGCCAACTTCGCGGACGCGATTCTGGGCACGGCGAAACTCTATTCCGACGGCGCTCACGGCTCTCATGTCGTGGAAGTAACGGAAGCGATCTATTCGTCCGCCCTGTCCGGCAAAACGATTCTATTGTGACAAGGCGCCGCTATTCCATTTCGGAATTTTCGGTACCCTTCAGTAGCTCTGAAAGTCTCTCAAATCTTCGATTCGCTTCTGTTTCTCGTCCTGTCGTAGCAGAGTTTGGCGTAGCCAAGCCCGCAGGAGAACTGCCGGAGTAGTGCGTCATTGGCGCAATACGAGCTTCCAACCCTCCTATAAGGGTTTGAACAAGTGGTTGGGAAGGAACTTCCAGCACTCCCAACTGTGAAAAAAGCTGGTCTCCCCAATTCAAACCTCTGTTTTTACCGAGGTTTCCGCAGAGAATCAGGTGTTCACGGGCGCGTGTCATAGCGACATAGAGGAGCCTCTCGGACTCCTGGCGCTCCGCTTTCTGCCTGAGTCGGTCTATTGCTCGATATGAAAGGTTCGCTTCGTTCGGCAGCCTGGTTCCGATCGCGAGAGAGCGGGGATCGCAGTTGAAGAGTCCTCGCTCTGAAAACTCGATGGATCGGCAAAGGTCGGCGAGAATCACCACGGGGAATTCAAGCCCTTTCGCTCCGTGAATCGTGAGAATTCTTACCACGTCCGCTTCCTCTTCCTCCGTTGGGGCGTCTCCCTCGCGTTCAGATAGCCGTTCCATGTCTTGAAGCCTTAAGACAAAGTCTCGAACTCCCATGACAAGGTCTGCATTTGCAATTTGCAGAAGTTTGCGTATGTTCGCAAGCCTTCGTCTCCCACCCGGACGACACAGCAGTCGAGCGTCGTATCGGGTCGCGGATATGAGCTTTTCCAGTAGGTGTCCTACCGGCAGTCTGTCCTCGACCTCTCTCAATTCCTCAATAATCGCCACGATTTGAGTCAACTTAACTTGTTCCGCTCGAGACAACGTTTCGCTCGAAATCAACTTTTTGAGCGCCGGATAGAGCGGGAATCTTCCACTCAGCCTTCTTTTTTGTGCAGGGGTTTCATTTTGCGAGCTGGAATTTCTTGCGAGTTTCGCTAATTTGCCCAGGGTATCCGTGTCTGCACCCACCATAGGTGATCTTAAAGTCGCGAGGAGAGCCACGTCGTTCATTGGAGTGTCGATGGCGATAAGGATATTGAGGAGGTCACGAATTTCCTGTCTTGCGTAGTAGCCTCTTCCCCCTCCGACAACAAAAAATGGAACTCCTTCATTCGCAAATGCCTCTTCATACTTCTGAATGTCTGTCAATTGCCGCAATAAAATTGCGATATCGCCATATGCAACCGGATCACCACATCTTTTGTCAAACCGGCTTGTGAGAGTGAGTTCACGCCCATCCACCATTTGTCGAATTCTTGAAGCGAGGGCGCTCGCTTCGAGAGCGACATAGTCTCGACGCATCAGATTGCCGCTCACGAGCAACTCCACGCTCGGCAGCGGTTTTTCGGCAAAGGGAGCGCCGCACTCGAGGGGCACGAACGGAGTTTCAGAGTTTCGCCAGACCTGTCTGAAAGTCTGTTCGATCAGGCGGAGGATCTCGGGACGAGATCGGAAGTTGACG
>JAYVOT010000161.1:0-2403 GCA_043757795.1 Chthonomonadaceae bacterium
CCCTCTCAAGTTCAGGCGGATTTTCGATGACGCCGAGATGCAGGTCGAGGATGTAAAGGCCGTCATCAGTGACGAATGGAGAACCGGAGCCGTCTTTCGCGAGGCGAAGAACGGTGTCGGGACAGTAGGATTTCAATCGCGTTTCAGTCGTTTTCCAGCCGAAGGGAATGATTGCGACCGGAAGCGGGAACCTTCCAAGAGTCTTCTTGAGTTTGCTAGAGTCGCAAATCACGATAAACTCCTTCGCCGCCGCAACCACTAGCTTCTCTTGCAATAGTGCGCCGCCCCCGCCTTTTATCAGGTTCATACGCGGGTCCGCCTCGTCCGCGCCGTCGAGAGCGAGATCAAGCGTTCCCGCTTCATTCAGATCAATAACGGGGATGCCGAGACTCAAAGCGAGCGCTTTAGAGTGTTCGGAAGTCGGAACTCCGCGCACTTGCAACCCTTCAGACTTCACGCGCTCGCCCAACGCCTGAATCATAAATGCGGAAGTTGAGCCGGTTCCCAGACCGAGCGTCATCCCGTCCTGTACGAACTCGACCGCCCTTCTCGCCGCCACGTCTTTTGGATCCATGTCACTCCCCTACAATTATAATAGTGGGATTGTACCTGAAAAAAGAGAGACGGGAATGAAGGATGACATAGGATGCGAAGTGAATAGTAACTCATGCTCAGTGGGACATAATTCGTTTAGAAAAGTAATTCGCGAATCAGGAGAGACCAATAAGATGAGTTTACGAGTCGCTGTCATCGGGGCGGGACATATAGGAAGCAGGCATCTAGAAGCCTACAGTTCACATCCGGGAGCGCAGATCGTTGCCGTCTGCGACCTTATCAAAGACACTTCCGAGGCTGCGAGCGCAAAATACGGCGCGAAAGCCTACACGAACCTCGCTTCAATGCTCTCCGCTGAAAAGATCGATGCCGTTTCAGTCTGCACTGCAGGGGCGCAAAACGGTTCGCATCACTTTGGGCCGGTCATGCAGTGCCTCAACGCAGGCAAGCACGTGCTCTGCGAAAAGCCGCTCTCGAATCAATTGTCGGAGGCGCGAGCGATGGTTCAAAAAGCGGAAAAAGTGGGCGTGCGTTTCGGGTGCGACCTGAATCACCGATTCACGCCTCAAGCGGAAAAGGCGAAAGAGTGGACCCTCGACGGAACTGTCGGGCAGGTTCTGCTTGCGAACGTCACTCTCTGGATTGACAACCCTGCAGATCGCTCTCCGTGGTATCACATTCGCGCTCTGCATCCGCATAGCGTCGATGTACTGAGATACTACTGCGGCAAGGCGGTGAAGGTTCACGCCTTCTTCAATCAGGCGCCGAAAGCGGACGGCCCGGACGGCAAGCGCGTCTGTTGGAGCAACGTGCAGGTGAATATCCTCTTTGAGAACGGCGCGATCGGACATCTGACAGGCTCGTACGACGCAAACCCCCGCCTGAACCTCGAACGCACGGAAGTGATGGGGACGAACGGGCGATTCGTTATTGACAACTGTTTTGAAAAGGTCACTCTCTATCCCCGGAACAGTCAGGAACTTACGGTGATTCCCAACGCGCTCTTCGGCGGAATCCCGGATTTCGAGCATACTATCGTCTTAAGAGCGCACAAATGGATCGACCAACTCATCGCGGAAGTCCCGCCGGACAAAATCGACGCGAGCGGCAGAGACGGACTCGCCGTTCAAGAGATCATCGAAGCGGCGATTATGAGTTGGGAAGAAGAGCGCGTCGTGGATGTAGAAAACGGGTGATGGCAAGCCTCGCTCCCTGCCCCCATACGCGTTAACTTAAGCCGAAAGTTCGTTCTGACGCGACCCCGGCGCTCCACGCCGCCCCCGATTTCGAGGGGAAATTCTTTCAAATCTGGAAATCGACCGAGTTTTGCAACCAGCATATCCATCTAGAACGCACAAAACTCCCAATAAAAGCTCTCTTCCCCCCAAAGTTGGGGGCGGCGTGGAGTGCCGGGGGCGCGCTTGAGAATAACTTGCGGCTTAAGTTAACGCGTATGCCTCCCTGCCCCTCTCCTAGACTCTCGCTTCGCATTGTTAGGAGCGGGTAGGAAAATTTGGAGGCGGTAGTTTTGCTGGTGCGACCTCTGCGCTAAGACGCCGCTCCCAATTTTGGCAGAAGAGAATTAGGCGGGAGTCGGTCGCGAAAGAGTCTGATTCTTCCGAACTCGGATAAGACGGATAAGAGTATGGACTTAAGATAGGTTTACTCATTGCCAAATGGGTTTGCTGAGTTGCAATTCAACTGCCTGCCAGATCAACTCTTCCGTACACGAAGGGGTTGCCTATCCTAGCCTTATCCTCCGATGCTCCTGATCAGAGTTCGGAAGATGGGATTGGCTCGAATACTATTCCCAACTCTTCCTCTAGCCCGCCTGCTCCCACAACGTGG
>JAYVOT010000162.1:0-2393 GCA_043757795.1 Chthonomonadaceae bacterium
AGTCCTACGGGCAGGCAAGTCGCGACTCATGTCCGAAGGACATACGGCGCGAAGCGCCACCGAGACCGTGACTTTAGTCATGGGATTCAAAAGCGCTCTAGAAAAAATCATTTGGTCGTCAGGTCTGCGTAACATCAGCAGTTAAAACTCATTCCTTCTCTCTATCGAAATCGCCAGTGAAATCGGTCTGTAGGCAACCATAAATTGGGGCAAGTCTATCAATTTTATTGGCTGATGAGATGCAAAGGTCAAAAAATTTAGATTCGCTTATTCGCGCTATTATTGACGATGGCTCTCGTTAGTGGTACAATGCAATAATAACCCGAATATTGCAGATTCCTTCAAATGAAGCAGATTATTTAAAGGCGACCAAATAGGGATCGCCTTCAGGATACGCCGAAACGACCATGTAACGCAGATTTTCAACTAATCAAAACATCTTAAACCACTTTGAAAAGAACAACAAAACAGATAACTATTTTGGCGCGAACGGTTTTCGCGCCTTCCCGCCCTGTTCCCCCCTCGTAAAGTCTCCTCTGGAAGCGAACTGAGTCACACTTCGAGTCAAGACAGGCGTCAGAAATGGAGTGTACTCAATGTCCCGTCCTTTAGTCGCCGTTGTCGGCAGACCCAACGTCGGAAAATCCACGCTTTTTAATCGTCTTGTCGGTCGCCGAGTCGCGATCGTCGAAGACATGCCCGGCATTACGCGAGATCGACTCTATCACAACGTCGAGTGGCAAGGCATCGAGTTTACAGTGATAGACACCGGCGGAATCATTCTTAATGAGACCGACCCGCTCGATACTCAAGTCCGCATTCAAGCGCAGGTCGCGATGGACGAGGCGGACGTGACGCTCTTCATCGTAGACGCTGCAGACGGAATGACCTCTACGGATCAAGACATCGCCCAAATTCTTCGTACAGCGAATCACCCCGTTTTGCTCGTCGTGAACAAGACGGACAATCCTCGTCTGTTGCAAGAGGCAGTCGAATTCTACGGCTTGGGTCTTGGCGAAATCCATGCGATCTCCGCCGCTCACGGGCATGGCGTCGCCGACCTGCTTGACCTCGTCGTCTCCAAATTTCCAGCGGATTTTGACTCGGAAGAGGAGGACGAAGACGCCGTCCGCCTTGCGATCATCGGTCGTCCGAACGTCGGGAAGTCCTCGCTTTTGAACTCTATTCTGGGGGAAGAGCGAGTCATCGTCAGCCCGCTCCCCGGCACCACCCGCGATACTATCGACACGAAATTTCAGTGGGACGGTCAAAACCTGGTTCTTTTGGACACCGCCGGAATACGTCGATCCGGCAAAATTCAAGGCACGATCGAGTTCTACATGGTGCTTCGCGCTCGTACAGCCCTTGAGAGAAGCAACGTCGGAGTCGTGGTCATTGACGCCTCAGCCGGAATTATGGACGGAGACAAACGAGTCGCAGGAATGGCGCAGGAAGCGGGACGCGCCTGCGTCATCGTCGTAAACAAATGGGACCTCGTCGATCCCGGCGTCATTTATGAGAAAGGCAAACCTCGAAACGCGAACAAAGAGAAGATGGAGAAATTCACCGAAAAATTCCGCAAAGAGTGCCCGTTTTTGGAATACGCCCCGCTTGTTTTCGTCTCCGCTCAAGAAAAATTCGCAGTGCGACATGCAGTCGAAACCGCTATCACCGCAGCTCAAAACCACTCGCATAGAATCCCTACCGGCGAGCTGAACCGATTGATCAGGGAAGCGAATGAACGAAGACCCTATACGGAACATGGGCGACAACTTAAAATCTACTACGCTACTATGCCGAAAGTTCAACCCCCGACTGTCCTGCTCTTCGTCAATGACGAGAAACTCATGCATTTTTCCTACAAACGCTATCTTGAAAACCAACTTCGCGCCACCTATCCCCTGGAAGGAACTCCGATTCGCATCAATATTCGAAAAGCGGAGAATACAGAGGAGGGAATGGAGAAGAGCAAGCCGAAAAAGAGATAGGGGAGACGGCGGAAGACGTTCAATTTACCCCACGTCCGGATTAAGAACTCATATTACGCACTCAGTAAAACAAAATACCCGAGTGTTGAAAACACTCGGCACAAAACGGGCATCCTGCAAACACGAGATTCCTGGGTCTCAAAAACCACTCTATTTGCATCAAGTTTGAAGGTCCGGCATAGCTGTGTCCAAAAAACGCTCCCACCGGGGGCGCATTTGCAAAGCGGCTCTGCCCGATGTGACGATTTCCAAAGTTGCGGGTTGGATTATCGCACGAAGGGCTTCCCGCCGAAGGCGCTACAGCGAAAAAGCTCTGCCCGTCGTGACGATTCACATCTCTCTTACTCCCCCTTCTCCCGCAGCGCGGGAGAAGGGGGTCGGGGGTCGGGGGGATGAGGGCTTCCC
>JAYVOT010000163.1:0-8759 GCA_043757795.1 Chthonomonadaceae bacterium
ATCAGCATCTTTGCAATGGCTCCAGCGATTAAACCTACAACAATCCAAGCGATAATTCCCATTACAGCCTCCTTGTACTTTTGAAACGACTTCCAAGCCGTTAGCAAGGGAAGTCGAAATTAACCGGAAAATTCATTTTTTTTCACGCGTTATTACAGACGGCGAAATTTACAGCAGGGTTCCACGGCAGCGATCATTCAATTCCGAGCCGCGAATGAATTTCTTTTCCCGCTAAAGCGGCAACTTGCTCGTTTCTTCCGGCGGGTTTTGATCCCTATGGCTCACAGGTTTATTTGCCTGTGTAGAAGGCATAAGACTGGAAATATTGCGAATGCGCCGGTTTGCACGCAAAGCGAGACGCCCCAGTCAACCCTTCTTTTCAAGACGGAACTGACAGGGACGTTTGATCTATTCGGAGAATCAGAAAATCGCAGAGCGACCGCCATGATCAGCTATTCGGCGGCTCAGACTTCCGCGAATTTGTATCCGCGAGATCGTACTGTGACGACATACTGAGGATGATGCGCGTCGTCTTCGATCTTGGAACGGAGATTTGCGATATGCACTTCCACGAGGTGAAGGCTATGTTGGTCGTCCGGCCAAACTCGCCGCCGCAACTCTTCACGAGTGAAGACTTCCCCTGGAGAACGCATCAGAATGGCGAGCAGTCTGAATTCATTCGGAGTCAAGGTGACGTTTCGGTCTTTGATTTCCGCTCTGCACGAAGTCAAGTCGAGTCGAACGTCTCCTGCATGAAGTATGCTGTCCGGCTCGGAAGGCGGATAGTTGGCTGGGGAGATGTTCCCGATCATCGAATAAGTCATGACTCTTCTCAAGACTGCTTGAGAACGTATGGTGAGAGTGCGAACGCTCAGCGGGGACGGCACATAGTCCTCCGCGCCCGCTTCAAACGCTGCCGCGAGGTCGTCTTCCGAGTCGTTCCCATCGAAGAGGATGATCGGAGCTGCGCTGTCTCTTCGTATGTTCTGGCAGAGGTCCAGCGAGTTCTGACGAGTCATTTTGCTCGACAGAAGGAGGATGTCCGGCGATTCTTGACATAGCAACTTGAGTCCGGATTCGACGCTAGTCGCCGTGATTGGAGTGTAGCCCTGAGCGAGTAGTTGGACGGCGATAGTCTCCGTCAAGTTCGCATTTTCATCTATCACTAAGACGCGATAGTTCTGATTTCGGAACATGATGTGGTCTCCTGAACTCTCCGCAATTATATCAGGCGCTTGGCCTGTTGGAGAGATACTTGTCAAGTGTTTTTGAATTATGACACTAATTTAGTAACGAATATTAGGGACAATCAACCTTAAAGCGGGATAAAATTTGAGGTTTTATGTCCCTATAATTAATTTCAAGTAGAATTGACAGTATTGAAAGTCATTTTTGCCATTGAGATTTCCAACTTGATTCAAAGTACATTACGATCGCCAATCTCGAAATGTCACGGAACCGAGCATGAAACAACTACTGGCATATAAGTCTAATTACCATGTATTGCATGGCAATAGTTCCAACCCGACCGCATGTGCGACACGAACGCACAAGAATGTCATCGCGAAAAGAACAACGGCATATTTCTTTCAGTTGTATTGGACTTGCGAGGATCGTTCTTAAAGGAAGTCTAAAAACAGACTTCGTCAATGGGTGCGAAACGACTCAGTTTGTCGGATATCGGTAGTTAGATTTCCGTTTGGCTGATATGCGAGGGGATGTCGGTCTTTCAAGACCCTTCAATTATCTTTGACGTTTGCTGAAGATCAAATCGTTCGTAATCGGGGAAATATTCTGTTTTTATTGTATTTTGGTTGTGATCGAATGCGGTGCAAGGGTAGAGGGGGAAGAACCTGAAATACTTGATAGGCGCAGGTTCTTTATCGTTTTCGGTTTTTAATCTTATATTTTCTTCTTAAATTCATTTAATGATCGCGAGGATGTCCCGGAAGTCCGCCGTTCCGGCTTCGTGCAAAAGCTCGTAAAGAGCCGCTTCGACGGAGGTCACGAAAACCCCGCTTTGTCGCATTCGGTTCAGTCCTCCTTGCCAGTTCTCGTGCGTTCGCGATGAAACTGCGTCGGCGGCGACATGCACTTGATGGCTCGCGGCAGTCAGCCCGAGAGCGGTTTGAGAGATGCAGATGTGGGTTTCCATGCCGCAAAGAATGATCTGCTTCCTGCCGGAACGTGCGATTTCCGAAGCTATCCCAGCGTTGGCGAAGCAATTGAAAGTCATTTTATCAAAAGGCGGGAGCAAGGCGGGAAGGAGAGTTTTGACGGAAGGAATGACTTCTCCGAGCGCTCTCCGATTTTGTACGGTTGAGATGACGGGGATGCGTAGGATATTCGCCCCTCTGATGAGTTTGTTGACGTTTTCTACGAGGCGATCCGCCTCAAAAATGCTTTTCAAGAACGATTCTTGCATATCGACAACAAGAATTAACGCATTGTCTGGTTGGAGAAGATGGGGGTGATGTCTAGGCGCTAACAAGTAATACGGTCTCCTTGGTGCATTTCAGGAAGGCATTGTGCATAAAAATCTGATTTATCAGGTGATGGCGCGAATGCCGGAACTGAATTTCGGAAATCAAGCAACAAGATGGACAGCTTGATATCAAGCTGTCCAAGATATTTTACCATCATTTTCGGAGCGTTTGCCGCGACACAAGAGAGAGGACAGGACGAAAGTCATTAAAACTTGGTTCGATTTCCTTTTTTTCTTTGCGGAGTTCGTTTATTAGAGCCTCCGAGAGTGAGTTCTCTCGTTTCACTGAGCGAGAGCGAAGCGACGCTGCGAGCGGGCAGGTTCCCGTTTAACCCGAAAAAAGCGTCTTCGCTTCCTCCTCTGGCTCTCATGCTCAGTTTTATGTTTTTTGGGGACGAGGCGTCTTGAATCCCGGTCAGGGTTAAATCAACCAGATAGTTTCCATCCTGGCCCGAATAATTCCCTACATAGATAAGTTCTTTGCCGGGCGACGATTGCCACACGGCGCGAGCAGTCTTGTTGTTTCGGAACTGAATCAAAAAACTGACGTCCGAGCTGATAAGATGTCCGGAATACCCCTCAAGGGTGAATACGTCCGCACCATCGGAACCTGGAGAGGGCTTGCGTTTGCCCGGTTGCGAAAGAGGGTTATCGGCAGGCTTCTCTTCTGAAACTCCGGGAGCGCCGCTCGCGGAATTGCCCTTTTTCATTCGTTTGCGATTTACCGGGCTGAATGGGTTTGAAGGGGTTTCCGGAGGCGCGGAGCGATCAGGTTCCGACATGTTGGGCGCGGGACTTTCCGGAGTTTCGCGGGCGCCTTCGGCGATCCACTTGCGAATCAGGGCGATTTTGTCATTGGAGAGTGGTGAACCGCCTTTGGGCATCAAGTCTCGTTTGCCTGTGAGGTAGTCCAATATCAGGCTTGTTTCAGGTCTTCCCGGCGTGATGTCGTCCACATGCTTCCCGCCTTTGAGGGTGTCTGCAAAGCGAGATACTGAAAGCCCGCCAAGCGAAGACCTTGAGTTGTGGCAGACCTCGCAACTCTCCTTCATGATGGGCGCGATCTGTGAAACGTAACTGATCGTTCCGACTTTAGGCAGGTTTAGCGGTAATTTGGAGCCTGGCATAACGGCGCGCGGATTTCGGGCAAGCGGAGTTTTCGGCAAGGAATCCGCGAACGAAAGCGACTGAAAAATGGACGACATCCCGATTGCCTGACTAGACTGACCGGCTTTTTCCGGAAATGCAAAAACCGAGTGCTTGCCGACAAAAGCGACATAAAACGAGGTGGCGGGCGCATCCGGCGAATTCGTCGGGCGATACCGAAAGACGGCGCCAGAGCCGTGATCCATCGTTAACGAGGAGCCGCTGACAAATTCAGCTTTCTGAATGAGCGCCTGAACAAGCTTGCCGATTTTCAACTTCAGTTCCGAATCAATCGCAGGACTCTCCCCTTTGAACGCTTCAAGAGTGTCGATTTGCAATGAATAGTGCGTTCCGTCCGAAGGCGTCAGTTGGACTTTTTCTCCCGCCGTTTCCGCCTTCCAACGCCGAGGATACGAGAAGCTCAGGTTGTTGTCGGAGGATGAAAACGTATTGTCCGCTTTTGCAAATAGAGCCATGCTCAGCGTTAACGCCGTTGCAAAAAGCAAATACGCATTCTTAGGAACCAAGCGTCTATGAGACATGGGTGCAGTCCTTTCACCAGAGCCATTCAAGTTTATCGGCACAAAAAACCTTTGTAAGCGCCAGCGGAGTGAAGTAAAAACAAGTTTTGATTTCTGAAATTCAAATCTCAGACGCAAAACTCCGCGAATAGTTCATTTTTTCCGATGCCAATCAGACAATTTCAATTTGCGATTTTACTTAAGCGCTCTCTCCAGCGCGGGATCCGCGCCCCAGAAATCTCTGCAAGCCTCATACTCCGCCAGGCTTTGCGCTTTTTTGGCTGCCGAAGCGCCGCTTAAAGAGCGGACTGCGCGAATCAGGAGGTTTTTCGGAGTGTGTTCCGTCTCTATAAACTCGATAATTTGAACCGAGTATCCCATCGCTTCCAGCATTTCTCCGCGCAGAGCGTCTGTCAGCAGTGCGGCGAATCGCTCTTTGAGGACGCCATGTTTCAAAAGAGGGCGCATGACGTCGCTTGAGATTTGCCGAAACAGCTCATGCTGACAACACGGCGCGGAAAGAATGACTTTCGCTTCCCGCTTCACGGCTTGCGCCAGAACGTCGTCTGTGGCCGTGTCGCAGGCGTGAAGCGACACGACCATGTCAATCTTTCGACGTTCTCCCTCAGCGTTCTGTTCGAAGCTCCTGATATCGCCGCAAACGAAATTCAGACCCTCGTATTTGAGTTCTCGTGCTAGGCTTTCGCAGTGCGCCACAACATCCTCTTTCAGATCCAATCCTGTGATCTCTACCTCTCGATCCAGAATGCGCCGGAGGTAGTAGTAGAGGGCGAAAGTGAGGTAGGACTTGCCGCATCCGAAATCGAAAATTCGGATTGGTTCTTCGGCGGACAGATTCGGCAGAGTGTCGGCAACCAACTCAAGAAAGCGATTAACTTGTCGAAATTTGTCATAGCGATTGGCGTGAACTTTGCCGTCGGGGCGCATGACGCCAAGTCGAATCAAAAAATCGCAGGGTTTATTCTCCGGGATAAGCCGATTTTTGAGCCGATCATGCGTTTCTTCAAGCTGAATTCGAGTTGGTGGGCGTGTTTGAAGACGAATCTCGCCTTTTTTATTGGTGATGAGCAGGTAGTCGGATTGTGCGGTGCAGAGGCTTCCCTGCCGAAACTCCGGAATGAGTCGCTCCATCGCGAGAACGAACTCTTCCGCTGTCAAATTTTCCTGAATCGTTTTGCGCGGATAGGCGTAGACTAGCTGAAACTTTCTTTCCCCTTGAATGCGTGCGGGCTTAACTTCGAGCTTCTCGAAAAGCGAAGGGTCCCGCTGTCGACGCCCGTTGAGAGTGAAAGCGATAAAATCGCCTTCAGAAATTGATGTCCTGAGTATTTCGATAATTTGCAAAAAAACGCCTTTCAATTAAGAACGTGAGGCAGAGGCTCCGATCTCGCCAAAACAGAGCTTGCACTCTGTTTAAAAGAAATCATTAGCGGCTCCATTACTCTCGACGAGGAAATTGTTTATTGGATGCGGGATGTTCGAAGCAGAAAAGAAGTATACCTCAATCCCTGCAGAGGTTCTTAAACCCGGATACTGATGGTTGCCTACCTGAAAAACGAGCTGCCTCGCGTTCGCAATGGCTTCGCCTACTCATTTGGGTATTATGCTTTCAGCGTATGAAGTCTGTTCTCATCCTCATTACTCGTTTCCTTTTTGCGTATTGCCTTCATCAACTTTCCTCTCCCTCGATCTCGATCAGAACGCCTCGAATGAACTCTGCGGCAAGCGCGTACTCCTCCTGAGCCGGCAGATGCTCCAGCATCAACGGGACATCCGCTTTAAGTTTCGAGATCTCTCTCAGAAATGTGCGAAAGTCCAGATTGCCGAGACCGGGGCGAACCTCATCGAGATGAACCGTCAGTCGAGGGGAAAGAAGAATGTCTTTTGCGTGGCAACTTTTTATCCTGGTTCCTAATTTCTCAAAACACTCGGAGATCATAAGTCCGTTCTCGTAGTATCTTCGAGGGGAGTTGATGAGGTTCGCAGGATCAAGATGGACGGCGAACTGCGGGCGGTCAATCGCCTCAATCAGTTCAAGATAACTCTCTAGCGAGTCGGGGTACGCCCAGGGCATTGTCTCAAGCGTGTAGAAGGCGCGTTCGGGTTTGACTGCGTCAATGATCTCCTGAGTCGTTTCGACAATTTTTTGAAAAGTCGCAGGCGTGAGGTTATCGGTATGCGGCCCGTCCCACTGATCTCCGCAAGAGCCTGAAATATTGACGCAACAGAGGGCGCCGATCCGTTCCGCTAGATCAAGGGATCGAACACACCGGTCGACCGCTTTTTTACGAGAATCCCTATCCGAACTGAGCGGATTGCACCAAGCTCCCACTTCTGCAATAAGAATGTCCGATTGCGCCGCCGCCTGCGAAAACTCTCGCACGACCTCCTCCGAAGCGTCGATGGAAACAGGACAATACGCGGCTCGATACCGGTGGCGCTTGAGTTCTGAAATCCAGTTCGCAGGGTCTTTCGCATCGTTGAAAACCGGTCCGCCAAGTCTCATTATCAGATCCCTTTCCGCATCAAGCAAGAGAACTACGTCTCTTTTCGCTTTTCTATTGTGGCATATCGAAAGCAATCCTGATGATGAAGAAGCTCTTCAAAATATTCGGCTTCCTGCGCACGACGAGACCGAACCAGGCAATTTTGGAGTCTTGTGCAATCCGTAAGCGAAGTTCTGCGCACATATTCCATCTTTTTAAGTGGCATGGCGTTATCCGTTATTAATTAGGCTGCGCAACCAACAAATCCGTGTGTTGAAAACACTCGGCAAAAGAATGGGCGTTCTCCGGACTTGGGAAACGCCGAAGCTGTTTTTATTCATTGCATTATTGCGAATCGTCCCATCGGGCAGAGCTTTTTCACTATAGCGCCTTCGGCGGGAAGCCTTCATCCCCCCAAACCGCTTCTCCCGCGCTGCGGGAGAAGGGGGAGTAAGAAAGATGCAAACCGTCACGACGGGCAGAGCTTTTTCGCTATAGCGCCTTCGGCGGGAAGCCCTTCGGGCGATAATGCAACTTGCAACTTTGGGAATCGTCACATCGGGCAAGCCCTTTTCAAATTTGTGCCGGAGGGTGAAAACACCCGTCTAAGCGCAGAGCGCTTCCAAACCCCGACAGCCCAAATCCTGAATCTGTAGAAGTAGCGGTGGAAGGTGCAACCGTGTGTTCAGCGCTCATGTTTTAAGGTCATATCGCTGTTTGCGTAGTCTTGGAGCCTTGAGTGCCATAAGGCGAATTCATGCTTGAACTAACTTGAAGGAACCTCCCATTTGAGATACCTTTATCCTCCTCAATGAAGGAACATCGTTAAAATTCGGGTTTTATTTGAAGCTTGCAGTACGCGAAACGCGACTCAGAGCCGAAGCGTTTTTCAGTGCGCTTCTCCCCCGCCGCCCTGTCGTGGTTTCGCCTTTTTCAAAAGCAAAATCAGGGAGAGACCTGCCAGCATAATCACGCCCATCATGAAGAAAGCGTCATTGAAGGCGAGAACATAAGATTGACCTCGAAGCGTATTGCCGAGCGCTTTCATGGCGGTGAGTTTGGCGTCCGTCGCAGACATCCCTTTCGACATCAAGCCGTTCTGAATTTGAGCGAGTCTTTCCTGAGTCAATGGATTGTAAAGACTCGCGCGTTCCGATAAAACAGTCAAATGAAAGTGCTGTCTACGATCCAGGATTGTGGCGATGATCGCAATTCCAAATGAGCCGCCAAGTTGGCGAAACAGATTATAGAGTCCGGCCCCCTGCGAAATTTGGTTCGGCTCCAGCGTTCCCAGAGTCACAAGGGAGAGAGGCACGATTTGCAATCCGATGCCTGCGCCTCGAAGCAGAAGCGGGATCAAAAGGGCTTCGTCCGGAGAATTCAAAGTCGTCAACCAACTGAAATCGAGCATTCCGACCCCGAACAGGACGATACCAGCGGCGATGAAAAGCCTTAAGTCTGTTTTGTTGCCGAATTTTCCTACGATCGGCATCATTGCCGCAGTCATCAAACCGCCCGGGATGAGCAATAGCCCCGCCTGCTCCGCAGTGTGAGATTGTACGCTCTGCAAAAACTGAGGGATGAGAAAGACGCTGCCATATAATCCGAATCCCAACGAAAGCGCGACGATCGTGCCCGAGAGCAAATTCCGATTCTTCAAAACAGTCAGATCGACCGCCGGATTTTTATTTGACGGGTGTCTTTGCCACCAGACGAACGAGGTCATTCCGACAATTGCAGTGACGGCAAGCAACACGATGTATCGAGTTTCAAACCAGTCTTCCGCCTCCCCGCGCTCAAGGACTGCCTGCAAACTGCCTAAACCAATGGCGAGAAGAAGAATGCCTAGAAAATCTGCGCCTCGTTTCGCCCCTGCATTGGGAGAGTTCGGAACATAGAGCAGAATGTTGACGGCGCAGAGGATTCCCAGCGGAATGTTCACCCAGAAAATCCAGGGCCAGCTGAAGCGGCTCGTCAGGAAACCCCCGACTGTTGGGCCGAGAGTGGGAGCGACCACGATCCCAAGTCCGAAAATCGCTTGCGCTACAGCGCGTTTATTAGGCGGAAAAATCTCGAGCAACGTCGCTTGAGCTGTGGAGA
>JAYVOT010000164.1:0-8743 GCA_043757795.1 Chthonomonadaceae bacterium
GTTGCCGCCCTCCATAGTCGGTTACGACCCGAGCTATCGCAACCCTTATCGCCAACCCAATTTGGAGAAAGCAAAGGCGCTTCTTTCTGAAGCAGGGTATCCGAATGGAATTGATCCTGAAACAGGCAAAAAGTTCGTTCTAGTCTGGGAAAATGCCAACGTCACTCCGAGCGCCAGGCAAATGACCGGAATTATAAAGAAACAGATCGAACGACTTGGAATCAGCGTCGATACTCGCTCCGTCCCGTTTTCCGTCATTACGACGCATATTCGACAGGGACTCTTTCAGTTCACCGACATGCACTGGACAGCGGACTATCCGGATTCGGAGAACTTCTACTTTCTCCTGAACGGGCCGGATGTGCGTCCCGGGCAAAATGGGACCGCCTACAATAATCCGGACTTCAATCGTCTATTCGCCATGCTAAGACCGATGCGCGAAGGCCCCGAACGGCGTGCAATCCTGACTAAGTTGAGAGACATCGCTGTGGAGGACTGTCCTCAGGTCTATCTCTCTCACGCGGAAGACCTCATACTCATGCAGGCGTGGACTAAGAACTACAAACCTCATCCGGTTTCAAACGAAGTCTACAAGTATCGAAGAGTGGACGGCTCCTTGAGGAAAAAACTCAGAGAGAGTTGGAATCAGCCTCTTTATTGGCCCGTAATAGTCGCTATCGGACTTTTCGTCCTCATCAACATCCCGACTCTCGGAGTCATTCGCAAAAGAAGTTCACGCAAAATCCGAAGAATCAAAGAGGAAACCCGCTGATGTTTCGCTACATCATACGCCGCATTCTCTATGCCGTCCCCATTCTAATAGGGGTCTCTCTGCTGACATTTATTCTGTTCTACGCCAGCACGACGCCTGAACAGATGGCAAGACGCAACTTGAGCGCGAAAAATCCTTCGAAAGAACAAATCCATACTTGGATTGTGAAGCATGGTTATGATAAACCTTTGCCGGAGCAGTTCAAAAAGCACGTTTCAGAACTTTTTCTGCTGAAATTCGGAAAAACGGACTCGAATGGAGAAGATATCTGGGAGCGAATTAAGCGAGGCGCCCCCATCTCATTTCAAATCGCGTCCCTGATTTTTCTCGGCAGTTTGATCTGCTCAGTTAGTTTCGCTCTTGCCGCCGCCTATTTCCGGGGTACTTATATAGACGTTGCGATAACGCTCATCTGCGTATTGATGCTCAGCATCGTTTATCTCGTGTACATTATAAATGGGCAATTCGTTCTCGGAAAAATGCTGAAGCTTTTTCCGCTAGCGGGCTATCGGGAGGGCTTGATCTCCTGGAAATTCGTCTGGCTTCCGATGGTCGTAGGCATCCTTCAGGGCATACCGGGCAGCGTTCGGTACTATCGAACCTTCATGTTGGATGAGATGAATCTGGACTACGTTCGCACCGCAAGGGCGAAAGGCGTCGGAGAGACGAAAATCCTCTTCAGCCACGTTTTGAAAAACGCCTCTATACCGATTTTGACTACCGTTGTAGCGGCGATTCCCGCCCTCTTCGTCGGCGGCATCATCATCGAGTCTTTCTTCAGCATTCCCGGACTTGGAGGTTTTCTAAGAGACGCCATTGACGGACAAGATTTTGCGATCGTGCGATCCATGACGTTTCTTGGGACTCTTATAACTATCCTCGGCTTTATTCTCACGGATATCAGCTATGGACTGGTCGACCCTCGCGTGAGATTGGAATAGGAGAGCCGAAAATGAAAGACCTGATACCCATTCTCAGCAATATCGCCCCGATAGCCATCGTCGTTTTGCTTGCGACAATGATCATTCGCGCCAGACAAACTCCGCTCTGGAAAGAAGCGTATCGACGCCTCGGCAAAAACCCGTTGGCGATTATCGGTATCAGTATTCTGCTAATCTATGGCTCAATCGCGTTTCTAGACAGCATTAGCTGGCAGGACAACGCAAAAACGGACAGCAAATCCATTCTGGATCGAATCTGCAGCGGCGTCAAAGTGGAACGAACCTACTCCGCGCCGATGGCGAACATGACCACAGGCGAACCAATCCCTCATCCGCTTCTGAGCAAACACATACTTGGAACGGATGGTACGGGAAGAGACGTTTTGGTGCAGACGATGAAAGGAGCTCGAACCGCAATCATCATCGGATGCTTTACAACGATCCTGGCGACTCCTCTCGCGCTCCTCTTTGGAATGTGCGCCGGCTATTTCGGAAAGAGAGTCGATGATGCCGTCCAATACGCGTACACCGTAATGGCTTCAATCCCGGACATCTTGTTGCTTATCACGTTGCTTCTTGTAATGGGTCGCGGTCTGGACAAACTCTGTTACGCGTTAGGGACAACTGCGTGGATTGGCCTCTGCCGACTGACCCGGGGGGAGACGCTGAAGCATCGCGATAGAGAGTACGTTCGCGCCGCCAAAGCCTTAGGCGCAAGTCCGGCAAGAATTTTGATCAGACACATTCTTCCGAATCTTCTTCCGGTCGTCATCATCTCCATCACTCTAAGTTTGAGCGGTATCGTGCTCTCTGAAACGATCTTGACATACCTTGGTTTCGGCGTCGGGCAAGACGTGGGCAGTTGGGGGAGCATGATCGATCAGGCTCGATTGGAGTTGGCTCGCGAACCTATCATTTTATGGAATCTGGCGGCGGCTTCAACAGCGCTCTTCTTACTGGTGCTGTCATTTAACCTCCTGGGCGACGCGCTAAGAGATGCGCTTGATCCGAGGCTCAGAAGCTCTTAGTTTTATTTCAACTTTTTCAAACGCATTCCATTCATCCATCCTGTCAGGGGATTATCCATTGGCTCAACCACTCCTTCAGGTCGAGAACCTGAAAACCTACTTCAATACGCCCTACGGAATCGCACGCGCAGTCGATGGGGTCAGCTTCAGCCTGAATCACGGCGAAACTCTCGCTATAGTGGGCGAATCAGGGTGCGGCAAATCTATGACCGCGCTTTCGATGCTTCAGCTCGTCCCTGAACCTGCGGGCTTCATTGACAGCGGAAAGATCATTTTTGAAGGGAAAGATCTTCTGGATCTTACCTGGGATCAGATGCGTTCGATTCGGGGAAAAGACATCGGCATGATCTTTCAGGAGCCGATGACGAGTTTGAACGGCGTCTTCACCGTCGGATGGCAACTTCGAGAATCAATGACGCTTCACAAAACCGCTTTAGGAGACGATGCGACTGCGCGTTGCAACGAGCTTCTGAAGAAAGTCGGGCTTGAAAACTCGGAAAAAGTTCTGAAACAGTATCCGCACGAACTTTCCGGCGGAATGCGTCAGCGCGTCATGATCGCCATTGCTTTAGCGAACAATCCGAAACTTCTCATTGCCGACGAGCCGACGACAGCGCTGGATGTGACTGTGCAGGCGCAAATTTTGGAGTTGATGAAATCGCTCCAAAAAGAGTTCAATATGGGAATTCTGCTCATTACGCACGATCTTGGAATCGTCGCAAGAATGGCGGATAGCGTCGCCGTCATGTATGCGGGACAAATAGTGGAAACAGCAACCACGCAAGAGCTTTTCAAACACCCTCTGCACCCTTACACTCAAGGTCTTTTCGCAAGTCTCCCCACTCGGCTTCGCAGGGGGTCCGACCTCAACACTCTTGAAGGAGTCGTTCCGCAAGCGACGGATTGGCCCGTTGCGTGCCGATTCGCCCCTCGTTGCGAACATAGATGGGAGAGTTGCGTCACGTTGCCGCCTGCGAATATCAGCTTCAGCGAGACGAAAAAAGTGCGTTGCAACCTTTACGACGAAACGATCGGAAACAGACCTCCGGCAGGAATGGCAAAAGTTGCGGAAGGAGCCGAATAGTGGAGGAAACGAAAACTCAGCCCGACGTTTTGCTTTCAGTGAGAAATCTCAAGAAGTTCTACCCTTACAAGACTGGCCTCTTCGCGCCGAAAGACGGAAAATGGGCGGTCGATGACGTGAGCTTCGATGTCGAGAGAGGTTCGACACTCGCGGTAGTAGGCGAATCCGGCTCCGGTAAAAGCACAGTAGGCATGATGCTACTTGACCTCTTGAATGCGACTTCCGGCGAGATCATCTATGACGGCAAAGCTTTCTCACAACGGAAAGGCAAGGCGCGAACCGAACTCCGGCGCGAAATGCAGGTTGTTTTTCAGGATCCTTACGCCTCTTTGAACGCCCGAATGAACGTTCGAGAGATTTTGACGGAGGGCATGATTATCCACAAAATGTACGCGAACGCGGCGGAACGGGATGTGGAGGCGATTGAACTTTTGCGATCCGTAGGAATGCCTGGCAACGCCCTTGATCGTTACCCCCACGAGTTTAGCGGAGGGCAACGACAACGAATCGCCATCGCTCGGGCGCTTTCAGTCAAGCCGAAGTTTATCGTCCTTGATGAACCTACAAGCGCTCTGGACGTCTCCGTTCAAAGTCAAGTATTGAACCTGCTTCGTAAGCTTCAACGCGAAAAGAACCTCACCTACCTGTTCATCACGCATAATCTTGACGTCGTGAGCTACCTGGCGGATGAAATCATCGTCATGGAGCGCGGCAAAATCGTGGAACGCGGTTCAGTTGACGACATTTTCGACCGCCCTAAAGAGGCTTACACTAGAAAACTGCTCAGCGCCATTCCCTCCCTCGATCCTTCCATGCAAGCGCTATTGGCACGCAGTAGCGAGTGAAGAGGTTTGAAGTCATGTCCCCCCTTGTCGAGACAGTAAAACGCGCCCTTCAAGACTTCTCTCTCTTGAATTCCGGACACACGATCGTCGTCGCCGTATCCGGCGGCGCAGACTCGACGGTTCTCCTTCACACGCTCGCATCTCTCCGGCAAGAGTTGCAGATCGGGCTGATCGGAGCGCACCTTAACCATGGATTTCGAGGCGAGGAAGCCGAGGAGGATGCGGAGTTCGTCCGGGAACTGTGCATCCGATTGAACGTTCCTTCGGTCATCGAGTTTGAAGACGTACCGTCCAGAATGAAGCGTTCAGGGCTTTCAGCGCAGGTGTCGGCACGCGAGGCGCGGCACTCCTTTCTTCGCAGGGTAATGGAAGAAGTCGGCGGAGAGAGAATCGCGCTAGGGCATAATCGGAACGATAAAATTGAGACTATCCTGCTCAATCTCCTTCGCGGGACAGGATTGGAAGGCCTCTCGCCGCTTTCCGAAGCCGCTTTCCCGCTCATCCGTCCCCTAATCAACGTTTCCCGCGCCGAAATTGAAACCTATTGCGTCGAAGTTGATTTGCACTTCAGAACCGATTCCTCCAATTCAAAGACCGACTATCGCAGAAACCGGATGCGAACGGAGCTATTGCCTTACCTCTCCGCGCACTTCAATCCACGCGTAGGCGATGCCCTCATCAGGCTTTCCGAACTTGCAGACGACGACAATTCTCTCCTCGAGGAGTTGGCCAATCAGAGTTTCGTTCGAATTCGGGAGCGATCTCCTGAGGATCGAATCACACTCAAAAGAGAATCGCTTTTGCTGAATCCTCGCGCACTTCAGAGGCGAATGCTCAGGAGAGCGGTCTCCGAGTTGCGAGGAGACAGGCAAAATCTGACTTTTGAAACTGTTGAGGGGGTTTTAGAAGCTCTCGAATCCGGATTAAAAGGCAGCGTGACACTCCCATCCGGAGAAAACGGATCGTTTCTCATCCGGTACGACTCGCTTCAGGTTTCGGTGGAACCAGTTGCAATCAAAAGCAGTCCGATTTCGCGACAAATCGAGATTGCGATTCCCGGAACTACTATTTTCCCTGGGACGGAATGGCGATTTGAGACGAAAATCGTAAAAAAAACTGAATCCGTCTTGAAAGAGATCGCCCTCTGCGCCTCCGATGAGGAATCGGGAACTTTGGAAGGCGAGTCGCTCTACATCTATTTAGTTGCTCTTGATTTGGTAAAATTCCCTCTCAGCCTTCGATCCTGGAAACAAGGCGACCGAATGCGACCGAAAGGAATGCAGGGGACGAAAAAACTTCAAGATATCTTTATTGACAAGAAAATACCTGTTTCAGAACGACATCGCAAACCGCTTCTTGTCGATTTCGGCGGCGACGGGGATATATTGGCTGTTATGGGAGTGCAATCAAGTGAAAATGCAGTTCAGATCGATCTTGTGAATCCGATTTTGCAAGACTGCCATAATCAAGACCGTCTCCTTATTTTTGTTAAGGCAGACACTTCTACTGCTTTCAATTCGTATTAAAGATATCTTCACATACTAGAGTGTGCTATAATTGTACTAATGACCCGGCGTTTCTGCGCCAAAAGCTCAGAGCCGGAGGAGGTTGATTTGAAGACTGGAAATATGGGGATTCGCATTCTAATCGCCGTTGGGCTGCTTTTGTTGCTCTTCGTGCTATTCAATTCAGGCGTGCTGAAAAAAATCGGAAAACCCGATGAAGCGAAAGATTATTCGTGGTTGCTAACGCAACTTTCAGACCCGAAAAAAGCTGAAACTATAAAAGACGTTTCTTTGACAAAAGATGAACTGACCGGGATGTATGCAAACGCTCCTACTCCTCTTCAGTTCGACAAATCTTTCTCCGTTCTCCTTCCTCCTTCAGATCAGGCGTACAGCACATTGGTACAGAGATTGGAAAACGCTCACGTCAAGTTCGGAGTGAAAAAACCCTTCTTAAACGACGGTTTGCAGTCCATTCTAATGGTTCTCTTTCTGCCTATCGCTTTTCTCCTGTTGTTCTACTTCTTCTTTCTCAGACAGGCTCAATCAGGCGGAAACCAGGCGATGAACTTCGGAAGAAGCCGCGCTCGCAGATTAACGGATTCGGTGCCGAAAGTTACCTTCGAAGAGGTGGCGGGCGTGGACGAAGCGAAGCAAGAACTTGCCGAAATCGTCGAATTTCTTAAGAACGCGAAAAAATTTCAGGCGCTCGGCGCAAAAATCCCGAAGGGCGTCCTTCTTCTAGGACCTCCCGGATGCGGAAAGACGATGCTCGCGAGAGCGGTAGCAGGCGAGGCGGGGGTTCCCTTCTTCCACATTTCCGGTTCGGATTTCGTTGAGATGTTTGTAGGAGTGGGCGCAAGCAGAGTGCGAGACCTCTTCGAGACTGCGAAAGCCAACAGGCCCGCATTGATCTTTATCGACGAGATCGACGCTGTCGGGCGACAACGTGGCGCAGGTCTCGGCGGCGGGCACGATGAACGCGAACAAACCCTGAATCAACTTCTAGTTGAGATGGACGGCTTCGACCCGAATGCCGGCGTCATCATGATAGCAGCAACCAACAGACCCGACGTTCTCGACCCGGCGTTGCTCAGACCAGGTCGCTTTGACCGAAGAGTCATTGTGGACGCTCCGGATGTTCGCGGAAGAGAAGCCATCTTCCGAGTTCACTTACGCGGCAAGCCGCTCGAAGACGACATCAATGTCGAGACCCTCGCGAAACTGACGCCTAGTTTCACCGGCGCAGACATTATGAACGTCGTCAATGAAGCCGCCATTCTCGCAGCAAGAAGAGACAAAACGAGAGTGGGCATGAGCGAGTTTGATGAAGCGCGTGATCGAGTGCTGATGGGACCTGAACGCAAAACGCGAATGAACTCCGAGCGAAAACTCAGAGTCGTCGCTTATCATGAACTCGGACATGCCATCGTCGCAGCTAACAATCCGAACTCCGATCCAGTCTATAAGATCACGATCGTTCCGCGCGGCATGAGCGGCGGAGCTACCTGGTTCCTACCGAAAGAAGAGGGACTCCGAACAAAGCAAGATATGCTTGACGATATCACCGCCTCCCTCGGAGGGCGAGTGGCGGAAGAACTGGTGTTTTCGGATGTTACCACAGGAGCGGTCGGGGATCTCGATCATGCAACGGACGTTGCGAGAGCAATGGTCTGCGAATACGGCATGAGCGATAAACTTGGTATGGTCCGCCTCGGACGAAGAAGCGGAAACCCCTTCCTTGGTCGCGATATCATGGAAGATAGGGACTACAGCGAAGATGTCGCCCGCGCTATTGATGAAGAGGTTCGCTCGTTCATCGACCAGAGCTATGAAAGAGCCAGAAAAATCCTCATCGACAATCGTGAAAAAATGGATGAGATCGCCGCCATTCTGTTGGAAAAAGAGACATTGACTCGTGAAGAGTTCATGGCGCTTTTGAACAATGAAGCGACAGCGGACGATATCAGACGAGGACTGATCCCGCCGGCATCCAGCGCTCCGCCAACCGCCGGAACAGCAGTTCGAGTTGAGCCGGAACAACCTAGAATCACGACGCGATTGCGTCCCGAACCTGCATAACGACCACTGGACCAGCGCAGTCGGACTTGCAAACTCTCAACCCAAACGCCCTGTCATCTTCCGATGACAGGGCATTTTTTATTACCAGGTTCTAAGGATATCGATCTATAGAATGGTCGTCCTACGAACGCATTTCCGCCAAAAACGGTTTTTGCCTTTTTTACAAAGAACAATCTGCGCAAAGCGCCATTGAGATCCGGACTTGAATACGGGAATTCGGAACAAGAAAGCGTTTTCCAGATGCAAGAATGTACCAATTGGCAGTCTGCAGGTATCGCAAGAAAGCGTTATTGGCGGAATGAGTGCAATGCAATTTGCGAATAAGTCAGTCATATTTTGATATTATTCGCATATATGCCTCAAACAGTGATTCAAGCGCTCATGAAGCATGCTGTGGCATATTAATGCCCCTATTTGCAAATAATATCTAAATCATTTTTAGAATTCTGTAGTAGTATGTATTGATTGACGTTTAGACTAATTATT
>JAYVOT010000165.1:0-8734 GCA_043757795.1 Chthonomonadaceae bacterium
CGCACTCGTTCCGACAGTGGAGTAAGGACCGCCGGAAGTTGCGCTCCGTTTGATATTGTAGGAGGTTGCGCTGGAGCTTGCATTCCAGGAGAGAGCAACTTGAGAATCACCTCCCGAAGCCGTCAATCCTGTGGGAGCCGAAGGAGGCTGGACTTGAGCGGAAGGGTCGAAGAAAATTGCACTAACGGCTACGTTAGATGTATTTAGAATGTTCGTCATTTTGAAGCGGACGTGTCCTTTGACATTCCATAGAAAGTATTTGCCAGCTTCAAAGTTCGTAGCAGCTTGGACATCTAAGTTGGCGCCAGTTACGAAATCTTGCGCTTCTATCTTCTGATTCCTCCCATTATAATCCCAATCAAGATAGTAGAAACCGATCTGATGAGCTTGTCCATCGGTAATATTTATGTCTATTGTGAAGAAATCTCCTGAGTACCAGCATGCCGCCAGCCTGTCACTGCCAGTTGCCTTCAGTAGGGCGCGAGAATCAGTCGATGAAGGGTTCCAGGTATAAGAGTTGCTATTTTTGATAGAGACCTGAGCGTAGTTAGGTATCGATACCCCATCATCATTTAAATAATAGCCGTTACTGCCATATGCGCCTATCCAGGTTCCTAGAGTCGTATCATCGGTTTTTACGAAGACAGCGCTGTTGTTTTGAAGATTGGGAACCGCTAGGACTTCGTTCGAATTTGCGCTTACTCCGATTTCGTTCTGAGATGTAACTACATAGTAGTAAGTCGTGCCATTCGTCAGACCTGTGTCAGTGAAAGACGTGTTTGGAGTGGAGGTGACTGCAGCGTAGGGCCCGCCGGAGGTCAAACTGCGTTTGACATTGTAAGACGTAATAAAAGGTACTGAATTCCATGTGAGCGCAACGGAATTGCTACCAGGAACTGATAGGGTGATCGTGGGCGGGTTGGGTGTCTGACTCAGTGCAGCTTGTTGCAGTGTCACGAGAGAATTGATGCGCCCTCCCGTTGCGGATATGGTATGAGTACCATAAGGCGTGTATGGGTCTACATACTTTCCAATGAGATATGAAACAGCGGCGTTGGTTAAATTGGGGTTGCTAGACAGCAACAACGCAACTTCTCCGGCTACATGAGGTGAAGCCATGGAAGTGCCGCTCAAATTTCCATAGTTAGTGCCGAAGCGTGTTCCGGAGTAGGTAGGTAAAGTGGAATAGATTCCAACACCTGGCGCTGCTACATTCACTCTCGATCCATAGTTCGAAAATGAAGCAAGCGTGTCGTTGCCATCAGTAGCTGCGACAGAAATAACATTGTCGATTGACGCAGGATAGAAGGGTTGATTAGACCCATTGTTGCCTGCAGCTGCAACGATAACACATCCTTTACCCCATGCATATTGAACTGAGTCATTCAAAACTGTTGATGAACTTGTGTCTCCCAGACTCATGTTCAGAACTTTCGCTCCATTGTCAGCCGCCCAAACGATTCCGCCAGCCACATCCGCGTCTGTTCCGCTGCCGCCGTTGAGCACCCGTACCGGCATAATCTTAATGCTTGTGTCGGTATGCCCAGCAACTCCGTCCCAACCCGCCATTCCGGCTATCCCAGTAGAGTTGTTTACCTGCGCTCCAGCAATACCGGCGACGTGGGTTCCATGTCCGTAGTCATCTAGCGCTATGCCTCGATATCCCAACTGATGGGTATTAGGATCAGCAACAAATGCATCGTAGCCCACAACCCCATTTGCATCACGCAGGACTTTATTTGTCAGGTCAGGATGTCCGCTGTCGACTCCGGTGTCGATGATAGCGATTATGACTTGAGCATGAGGGATCCATATGTCCCATGCCTGGTCAGTTTTTGTGATGTGGGGTCCATATTGATTTCCATACCCAGCGTCATTTGGAGTGGAAAGCAGATGAATACGATGATTCATCTCTGCATATTCAACTCCAGGTGATTGACGGTACATCGAAAGCGCTTCACGCAATCCAAGTCCCTTTGGAAGTTTGATTCGGTTGACCCGAATCGCATCCATCGACTTTATAACAAAACCTGGCAACGCACGCTGAGCTTTGAAAGCCTTCATCAAACCCTGATTACGAAACTTGACTAAAATCTCATCAGGGACGACATCGTCCATTTGAGCATTCGCGTATTTTGGAAGGACACTTATCAGCATCAACAAGAGCATCATGAGAAGAAAGTGTTTTGTCTTTGTGAAAATAAAGTAGAAATTAGAATTTATCATCGTATATCACCCTTCACTGACTCATTGGAAATTTTTGATAAGACATCAGGTTTGAGAGTAATGGAATCAGAAGCTTCCATACCTATGACATTAGTTATTTTCTCGGTTTTTTACAGACTGCCACCATGTAAATTGGCGTTTCTTTGAGCCAGGGTTTGAAACGATCTTCGAAACGCTTAACTTCAGAAAAACCAGTGTACAGATGCTTGTATGAACCGATTAATTTCATGATGGCTGTAACAGTATTAAATCGTAGGGGTATGAATCCAAAACGATCTATAAGAGGAAAAATCTGTCCAAACATTTCGACTTCGTCAAAATGTTTATTTAACAGCTTGTTGAATTCTTCTTGGTTCCACTCGCGTATATGAAATTGATTGGCCGGTTTGTCGGCGAGTGATCCATTTTGTCGGATAGGAGTTGAGACCAAAAATGTACCATCTGCAACCAACATTTGAGTAATGTTCGTTAGCATTGCATCGGGGTCTGGAACATGTTCGATTGTTTCAAATGAAATTATCGTCTCAAAAACCTGGGAGGTACATTTGGTGCAAGCGTCACCTTGAACAAACGAAACTAGATTGCTTGAATATTTCAGTTGGGCGTAACGAACAGCAATTGGATCAAAATCAATGCCAAGTGCAGAACTTATACCACCATACCGTTGTAAATGGTTAGTGCCATATCCAGTTCCACAAGCCATGTCCAGTATGTTCTTATTCTTTACATGGGGTAAAGCGAATTTGTAGCGATTCAAATGCTCATCAAGGGTAGATTTCGGCACTGACGATTCAATGATTCGTTCCATGACTTGACCATTTGATGAAATAACATAAGAATGCACTTCTTCACTCATCATCCAAATAGCATCTTCCAAATTTTTAAAGCGTGTTTGATTATCAGGTGCAGAATCTTCTAATTTGACAGTTTCCAATACTACCAACCTCCTAATGCTACTACGAAAAGGATCAGTGAGAACTTTGCTACTAATTCTCGAAACATGGGTGATGAGATGAATGATAATCATTCAACATAGATGATTTTGCTGCCCTACGGTTCCGAAAATCTCATCCTCTATGGAATAAGCGATCTTGATGCTTTATTGCCCCTGCCTCCGAGATAAGCAACAATAGCTATAGGCTAGTGGTAGAGATTGATGGCGGCATGAGTAACCTTGTGTCGTTTCAGCCACATCATAGACCATTTAAGAGCGGGTTTGCCTTAAATAGGAAGCAGTGGTTTCGGAGTTACGTCACCGGAAGGCCATGGGCAAACGCACGACCGGGCTGAAAGTACTGTGGCTTTCAAAGGATATCTAACTCTCCAGCGGTAGTGTCACGTTATTTCGGTCTCGGACAATCGAGAAGGCGAGATGGAGAACGATCATGTGAACGTCCTCGATTTGTTGCATGTTGTTCGTCAGTGCGACAAGACATTCTGTTGAAAATGCCGGCAACTTACCCCCATGATAACCTGCCATG
Organism: Chthonomonadaceae bacterium; assembly: GCA_043757795.1. GTDB lineage: Bacteria > Armatimonadota > Chthonomonadetes > Chthonomonadales > Chthonomonadaceae > JAYVOT01. The sequence continues at coordinate 3,708 of JAYVOT010000165.1, forward strand.
CCAAACACGAACGCTCCCCTCTTCTTAGCCGCATCTGCAGCACGTAAAATATTGGGTGAATTCCCGCTTCCGCTGATAGCAATCACAAGATCGCCAGGCTGAACCCAGCACTCTATTTGAGGCTGATAGATATTGGCAAACTCGGTGTCGTTCGCCCATGCCAGCACGAGCGGAGTGTTGTCAGAGAGACAGAGAGCTTTGATCGGTTTTCCGCACTCAAGCTGAAGGCACTTTTGAATATCGTTGACAATGTGCGATGCCGTACCGGCGCTACCGCCATTTCCCATTAAAATAACGTGCTTGTCCTCTCGCCAAGCTCTTTCGAGTTGATCTGCAAGCATCTGTATTTGATCAGGATTCAACGCGTCCAACAGGTCTTTGACCCCGGTCAAGTAGGACTGGATATAACTCACTTTCAACACCTTTCAAAAAATCTCAAGACATAAATCTTTTAGGAAATCAGTAGTAAAAGAGTGTGAATTATTCAAGAATTATACCCTTCTTGACGAAGGAAGTCCACTTTTCCGACTGATTTTTTGCAAGAAATCCAAAATTGTCTGAATGATTTAAAATATTTAAGAGGAGCCTTTTTCTCGCTTTCATGCGAGGATCGCTGCGTTCGCGCCGATGGAAGCCCCCGCTTTCACAAGCGTTTTCACGATGGGTTTGTACTGCTTGCTTCTCGGGAAAATATCGTTTGTGAAGGTTGCATTCGGTCCGACGAAAACGTCGTCTTCGAGGGTGACGCCCTCCCACAACTGCACGCCGCACTTGTCAGTAACTCTGTCTCCGAGGGTGACGTTGCTCTGGATGAAAACGTTGTTGCGGATATTGCAGTTCTCTCCGATCACGACATTTGGGAGAATATGCGCGAATGCCCAGACATTCGTGCCTGCCCCGATCTGCGCCCCTGGTTCAACAATCGCTTTCTCATGAATGAATGCCCTCAAGCGCGATCCCCTATCGTGAGTGTGAAAAAATCGCTATTCAGCCAATTTATAGGCTTCAGCTACAGTTATTATTATACCAGAATAAGCCGCCAACACGAATCGCCTGTTTCTTGATTTCATGAGATTGCCGCTCATCCTTCTCGGGAAATGCGGCATTTCGTTGAGTAAGGGCGCTTTTGGGCGGGTAGGAAATGTCGCTCAACAAGGCTTGGAGGTCGGACTTACTGGAGTTCGCAGGCTAGATTCAGAGGATCACAAAAACAAAAAAAGTTGCGTCAATTTTTCAGTTGGGGCGTAGGCTTGTCCAAAAAACGCTCCTGCCGAAGGCGCGCTTGCAAAGCGGATCTACCAGATGCGACTATGAACGACGTTGCGCCTATCAAGCTCACAGAACTGCTGGCACGAAGCGCTCACAGACGGGTTTTTTCAGAGGTTGGCTCTCGCTTTTGATCGTTTGCTACCATGCGACACGCCTCTTCTGTCATAGCCGTAGCCTCTCTAGAGTTAAAAACTAATGTTACGCAGAGTCGCGATCAAACCTGCCATTCGCAGGCGCGTCCGTAAACGTGCCGTCAGCTTAGAGAGTAAAATTCTCCATGAGTTTGCCCATCGAAGGAAATTCCGAAATATCCGCTCTTCACCTCAAAATTGGGAACGATTGAGAAGTTATTTGCGCCAAAAAAGAGACGACCTGCGTTCACAGGTCGTCTCAAAATTTAAGTCTCTTTGATCGAAAACAAATTCTATTTCGACATCAAGCCCAACTCCTTCGAGCGGGCGGCGGCTTTGCTGATCGCGTCGATCAGAGCGGCTCGCAAGCCGGAGTGCTCCAATGAAGCGATCGCCTCGATCGTCGTGCCCGCCGGAGTCGTGACCATATCCCGCAGCTGTGCCGGATGCATGCCCGTTTCAGCCACCATCTGCGCCGCTCCCGCCACCGTCTGCACCGCCAATTGGCTCGCAACGTCGCGAGGCAGTCCCGCCCTCACCCCGCCGTCGATCAAGGCTTCGATCATCAGGTAGATGTAAGCGGGTCCTGAACCGGAAAGAGCGGTCACTGCGTCCATCGACGATTCGGGAACCTCCACTGCGATCCCCACCGATTTGAATATCTCATGCGCTTGCTCCGCATGTTCGTCCAGAGCGTGAGTTCCCCGGCAGAAAGCGCAAGCTCCCTTGCCCACTTGTGCGGGGGTGTTCGGCATCGCTCGTATGATAGGAATGGGATCGGCAGACAGCGATTCCAGGTTGGAGATCGTGACCCCCGCCGCAATGCTGATCACGAGAGGCATCGGCTTGCCCTCTCGCCTCAGGCTCTCCGCCACCTCCTCCATCACAGGCGCAACCATCCAGGGCTTGACAGCAAGAACAAGAATATCCGTGAACTTAGCCGCTTGCAGATTCCCCTCCGCTTTTTTAATTCCAAGTTCCGCCTGCAAAGCGTCCACATGCGCCGAATGAGGGTCGCTGACCAGAATGCGATTTGCAGGGGCCGCGTCCGCGTGAACTAGCCCTCTGCAGAGCGCCCCGCCCATCGCCCCAGCTCCGATGATGCCAATGCGTTTGTCTCGCAACATCTTGTTAGTCCAATCCGTACTTGAAATCTTTACGTAGAATGACTCATGCCGAAACTCTTCTCGCTATTGGGGGAAATTTCCCTAAAAGAGCGAGAAGAGTTCAGCGGATTCAATAAATTATAAAGAACGTCTTCCACAGCGCAAGTGAATCGGGTTCAATTCAATCGCGGGAAGCGAGGCGAATCGTCAGTATCGATTTTCAGAATACTTCTTATCCGAACCGACGCCGTTGTCAACCTCGACCGAAACATTCGCCGGCACGAACAGGTAGACTTTGTCGCCGACCTTCTCGACCGCTCCGTCAAGCGCATAGCAGATGCCGTTTAAAAAGTCGATGATTCGCTCCGCCATGTGCGGGCTAGCCTTCTCCAGATTTACGATCTGTTGCTCGCCTGCCTTCAGTCCGTCCGCAGCAAGTTTCGCGTCTTCAAACACCTGCGCATTGGTGCGAACCGCCACAAGGTGAGTGCGAGCAGGTTGATGAAGTCGGAGAGCGTTCGGCTTTCGGGTCGCCAAACTCGCGCTTGCCGTGAGCGGCGAATCCTGAACGTCCATCTCTTCCTCGTCAAGCTCTTCAGAGCCTAGCAGAGTGTCCTTGAACTTCGTCCACATGCTTTTGCGTTCGCCGTCTTGCACGGGTTGGGAATATCCCATTGTCTCATCCTCCAGTTCTCAAGGTTGAAGCAAACGCGAAGCGCGTTTTGCGACCTTAGAGTCTTTTGCCGAAAATCGCAGTCTCGATACAAACCGAATGGCTCATGCTTAAGATTGCGTCTTGGAAATATGCAGTCAAATTCAATCCGAGCGCCTGCCGGAAGGTTGCAAGAATTACGGCTTTATGTCTGTAAGTTGAAATGCATTGCCGATTTCGTAATTCTGCCTGCTTTTTCTAAGAATTTATAGTTTAGCAGAATGAGTCAATATGCGCAAGTGGATTCTGGGGGTTTTTAAGTGAATCTTTACAACTATTTCGTACTCCCCGCCTCTTATTGCAAGTAATTGACACATAAGCAGACAAAAGTATGTAGAATTTTGAATATACTCAAGGAATCCATGCAATTTATGCGGGGCTTCGGCTCAGACCGGCGAGTTGCAACGTATCGTTGCGGCTCTACCCAACGGGCGGAGCATTTTTGATGTTGCGATTCGGCGGGATTCTCTTTAGGCGATATATTCGATCGCAACGCTGTGCGTCGTCTCATCAGGCAGAGGCGCTCTGATGATCGACTCCCGCGATCTCACGAACCGGAACTCGATCCGGCTCTGGAAGGATCATTTATGCTCAGAATCTCCCACAAGGTCGGAAAATATCTTATTTACAAAGGAGGCTGAGTTCAACTCCCAGCCGTCCTCAGTTTTTATCATGTGCGCAACTCCGTTAGAAACTATTTTCTTCCCGTTATAATTCAGTTGCCAGACTGTTTGAACATCGGATTTTCCGGACTTCTCTATGCCAGGCAGTACCTTGTAAGAAGTCGCGTTGCCAATGACATTAAATAAATGCGTAGGATCGTGATCTCCCGTCCGTTGTTTAGTCATCTCTTCGACATATGCCGCCGCGCTGTAGCTGTCTTTATTCTCCTCTCCTGAGTGCGAAGACACATAGTAAAGTTTCCGCCAATCGTGCGTATGGATTGCGTTGATAGCGGCTTGCGCGCCGGATGAAGGAGTTCGAAGATTGTTGAGATAAGGGTTCATTTCGCCCCGCCTGGCGATTTCGTTTTCGTTTCTAATTTCGGCAGAACTGCTTTGATTCGAGTTTCCATTTTGATGATTGAAAATCCTATTCACGCCCCACGCGAGAATGCCAAGCCGGAAAACGATGTAGATTAAAGCCCCGCCTCCGCCGATTCCGATTTTCAAAAGGTTCCCGAAATTGAGTCCGGGCTTTTGGGGCGTGTGGGTCGAGTTGTAAGCCGAAGTTGTCAGGAGAGAAGAAGTCGGCGCGACGAAGCCTCCGGACTGCGGGGTATTCGGCGCGCCAAAAGTCGTTTCAGTCAGAGGAGAGTGTTCACCGACAGGACGAGGAGCGTAGCCGGGGGCGGCTGGAGGCGCATAGCCGGTAGTGGAAGGAGGCGCGTAGCCGGGAATCCCGGCAGACGAAGACGGGAGTGCAGGAGTTGGCGGAGGCGGAACGTTCACAGAAGCGACGGATGAGGGATGTGCAGGAATCCCCTCGAACCCGGGCGCTTGCGAAAGACTGTCCAGACTGGAAACGACTCTGGAATCGGGGACTAAAACCGGGGCAACAGGGGCGAAACAGTGTGGACAAGTCGCAGTCTCTATGTTGTCTACAGGGCGCTTGCACTTAGGACAAATCATCATTTCCATCTTCATCTTCTCCTTCGGTTTCACTTTATTGCATCCAAGTGAGCGACTATGTTCTTTGACCGAAAATCGCCGTCCCTATACGAACGAGAGTGGAGCCTTCTTCTACTGCGGTCTCAAAATCTCCAGACATCCCCATGGAAAGCGTGCGGCGGTTCGCGTCCGGAAGTTT
>JAYVOT010000166.1:0-2373 GCA_043757795.1 Chthonomonadaceae bacterium
CGCGGTTCTTTCCGGTGAATGACTTATTGATGGAGGCGGAAACTGTAGAGCCGTCATTCACTGTATGGAAATCTTGGACTGCGAGGTATCCGTCGTTGGCGACGGATTGTCTTGCGAATGAGAAGAGAGACTGCGCTCCGGAGGGAAGTGTCAAAATCGTGATTGCGGCTCCGAACAGACTGCAAGCCATTTTTTTAAGAAGGGAATACTCCTGCAAATTTTTCATAACGCGCCTTTCATCTGATTCCAACGGCATTGAGGGCGAAATCCCGACGTCATATCGCGCCAAACCATAGTTGGAAAATGAGATTTTAGAATGAGAGATTCAGTTTCGACAAGTGTGCGAACCCGCTCGAATTCAAACTTGTTCAATTCATTTTAACTCGGACGCATTAACCAGACATTAGCGATAGGCGGGAGAATGTACGAAACAGGTATTTTAGCGTTCAAAAACGAGAAAATACTTTGAGGCGCAAACGATTTAATTGCCGCAAAAAGGATAGAAAGGGGCGAAACAGGAGGGTGAACAAAAAGCGGACAGACCTTAGTCGAGTGAACCACGCTTGCTTTTTATCCTTTTTGCGGCTGTGTTCTCCACAATTTCCCGGCGTTTGTTCGGTGAAATCAGGCGCAGCGGCCGTCAAAAACTGATCTCAATAGGGAGGCTTCAACGAATGATCGGAGAGTGAGCGGGAGAGCAGAATCGTTCCATCCGGAGAAAAAATGGGAGGCGACTCAAGCGAGAGTTCGACAAATTCCGAGATTGGAAATTGAGCCCCTGCCGAAGCTAAAACTTCAAATCTCTTTTCGCCGATCCGCTTCTTGACCGTCTGCAGAAATTGCTCGAATTCGATCTGAGGGTTGTTCGCAATGTAACCGGTTCTTTCACCCAACGCCCTGTAGGAGCCGAAATAGAAGGCGGCGCACTCGAACTTCTCAAATATGACAGCGATTCGAGCCTCATGCATGATACAGAAAATCATCATCGAATCCATTCCCTGAGTGAGGGCGAACTGTTGCGCGGTTTTCAAAACGGAATAGGCTTCTTCGATCCGATTCTGCTCCGTCAGTATGTAGACAAGGCTAAGATGAAGATAGGTGTTTGAGCAACTATTTTTTGAAATTCGAGAAAGACATTCGCGATTGACGGCTTCACCCTCCAGCAGAATCCGCTTTTTTGTCTCCTCATCGAGATTAAAGACGCCTTTCGTATAACTCGGGCATATCCAACCGAGGATACTCAATCCTCTGCGGATGGCAACTTCGTTTCCCATTTTACGGGAGTTTTCGAGCGAGGCTCTCGTCAGTTCCAGAGCTTCCTCGTATCTTTCCTCAATGGTCAATACAAAGCCGTCGATGTAGTTTGCCAGGACGTTTCCAAACGGGCTGTCATTCTCTTGCGCGTCGCGTCGCATTTGATACGCGATCTCTTTCGTTAGTGCGATGTCGCCTCCATAGGAGATGATCTGATAGCAATCGTACCTTAAATTCAAGCGCATCTCAACTTCGGGCGTGTGTTGAAGCAGATCAAGCGTACGTTTCGCCCAGGGTAGAGAGACGCTCTTTCGACCCCTGACGTAGGCATATGCGAGGCTTCCATGCAACCCTTTCCAAAACATTTCATCGGGCGATTTGCTTCCTGTTTCCAGCGCCGCGAGGAGGTTTTGAATATCGCCTTCGAGTGGCTCCATGCTCTGATGATTGTCGTTTGTCACTTCTTTTGCAAGCGACATGAAGTATTCCGAATGTCGGTTTGTCAGGATAATTCGAGCCTCTTCGCTCGCCTGTTCCGCCGCGAATTGACGTATCGTTTCCAGAAAAGCCCCCCGCATCGTTCCGGATTTGAAATCTTCGGAGATCGAAAGCAAGGAACGTCTCGACAACTCCTCCATCAATTGTGGCGCGCTCTCGCTACCGGAAACATAAGCCGCCGCTTCAAGCGTCCACCCCCCCTGAAAAACAGAAAGCGCGATGAAAAACGACTTCAGTTCCGGAGAAAGCAAGTCATAGCTCCCTTGAATGGAAGCTCGCAACGAGCGATGCCGCGGAGAAAAACCATGCAGATGAGATTTGAGCGAAAGCAAACTCTCTTTCAACCCTCTGGCGATTTGGTCGGGGGTCTGCATCACCACTCGCGCCGCAGCCAGTTCCAATGCCAGAGGAAATCCTTCCAGTATCCGGCACACCTCAACGATTGAAATAGCATTGCGAGGCGTAAGTGCGAAATCCGGTCGAGTGTTGCGCGCCCTATCCAGAAAGAGGGCGACGGCAGGATAACCTGAGAGTTCCGGATAGGGTGTTCCGAAATCGGGAGCCTGCATCGAAATGAGTGACAGGAGCTTCTCGCCGACGATATTGAGGCTCTGTCTGCTT
>JAYVOT010000167.1:0-2370 GCA_043757795.1 Chthonomonadaceae bacterium
TCCACGATAATGTCCAACCTGGCAGTTTCGGAGGGCAAAACCTCTGCAGGATTGCGACCGGGATAGGGGTATGAAACGCTTGGTCCTTGCAATGTTCCAGAAAGGGTTGCGTAGAGCGTCGGGGAAGACGCGGAAGAGGGTCCTTCACGATCAGCCTGTATCCTGGACGCCTCTCTTTCAGCCTTTGCGACTTTCATCCTGGAGCCGTTTTGCAATGCGAGATTGATGCAATCAGAAAGTGATAAGGAGGATAAAGACCGATAGTCGAGCGGAGCGGACGCCTGTGCGATGCATACCTTTCCCATGAAGAGAGCGTTTAGGACGAACGCGAAGATTATAAGTTTCCGATTCAAAATCATTTTTCCGCCTCCGGCATTCGGCGAAGCAGTGCGGTTAAGAAATAGGACAAATTTTTGGCGGCTAGCGAAGAGCGTTTGCCAAGTTGAATGAGAGCGGGTATCTTAGCGGGGCGTCTAAGAACGGACTTTATCACCTTCCCGTAACTGATATTCCCTTTGGAGTCCATGTGCGCGTTGAAATCCAGAGGCAAACCCGTATCTGCCGCATCCGTTATCGCACGAATCGCGAGCCAGGGTATTCCATGTTCCTGCGCAACTCGAACGACTCCTATCGTCTCCATATCCACCGCGTATCCGCCTGTCAACTCGAAAAGCGCCCTTTTCTCCTCCGGAGATGTCAAGACTGATATGGAAGTGATCAGGTCTCCCGAAAGCGTTCTCCACTTCAATGAAGATCCGAATTCGTCCATGAAGAGCGTCTCTGCCGCGTCAAACAAATCCTCATCAGGGAAATATCGATTGTAGGGAGTTGTCGCCTGCGCGACCGAGGTTGCAAGAAGAAGATCGCCGGGTTGAAGATTAGTAGAAAGCGCGCCTGCAAACCCGCAGATAATAAAAGCGTCTATGCCGCCGGCCTCGATAAGAGTTTTCGCCGCTTTCGCAGCTTTCAACATTCCCACTCCTGAGACCCCCGTGATAATTCTAGAGCCCTCGAACTTCAAAGCGCATGGACGAAAATCAGGGAGCGTTTCAGACGTTTCGAGTGATTTGCAGGTTTCCGGAAGTAGAGTCGCGCCGGCAAGACGAAGCCCCGCCAGAAAGGGCTTGCGCTCTTCCGGCAGGGCAAATAAGATGCAGGTTCCGCCCTGCGGCGTTTCAGTGTCCGTCACGATCCGGCTATACTGCGACGAGTTCGCGAACCGACGACTTTTCGGTCAGCAACGCTTTCAACCGAACCGCCTCGACAAGGTCTTCGGGCGTCGAGAGTCCCGAAGCGATGCCAACTCGATCATACCCGACAAACTGTTCCGGGAACAACTCCTCCGCGTTCTGAACGTGAAGCGTGTTCGGATTGTGATGCCGACAGAGTTCGGAAAGTTCCATGGTGTTGGCGCTTGTTCGAGATCCCACTACGATCATCAAATCTACCTTTGACGCCAACTCGACCGCATCGTCTTGCCGATTCTGCACAGGGCGGCAAATTGTGTTGATGATCTGTATGTCTTTGCACATCATCAACATCTCATTGACAATCGCATGACACAACTCGAGCGCGAGCGTGGTTTGAAAGATGACCCCGACCTTTCTCAGGAGCAGGCGGCTCGCTTTCGCCTCTCGAAGAGCCTCGACCGTGTTGATGACGATGACGGGATTTTCCAGCGCACCAATAATTCCTTTGATCTCGGCGTGATTTTTGTCGCCGATGATAACGACCTGACAACCGCGCTTCTCGAGCGTTTGCGCCGCTTCTTGAGCGCGAAGCACGATGGGACAGGTAGCGTCCACCACTTCAAGCCCTCTGCTTTTCGCTTCAGCAATTTTGGCTTTTGGGAGTCCGTGAGCGCGAATCACCATCGTTCCGCCCGTCTCGTTCTCGTAGTCTTCAACCTTTCGCAGTCCCTTGCCTTCAAGTTCGTCTGTGACTCGTTTGTTGTGAACGAGATCGCCGAGTATGAAGACGTCCGAACGCTCCAGGAGAGCCTGTTTTGTCAAATTGATGGCACGTTTGACTCCGAAACAAAAACCGACCTCTTGGGCCATAATCACAGTTCTTTGCGGTTCAATATTCAATTTAGAGCCTCCCCTGTAAAAAGGGTTTAATGGAAATTATTGGAAGACGGAGCCTGATGAAATTCCAAACCCGCATCAAGATATTGCAATATGCAGGCAAGGTGAAGAATTGCAATCGAATTCATTTCTTTACCCGCTGCAAACGATTAGAGTTGAAGCTAGTCCGCACTATAAACTCCGCCGGCGGAGTAATTGGTACGTGCAGGCGGACTCAGCGCTCTGCGCGACTCCCTCTTGACCCGCGGAGTCGAGGCTTTCAATTCCAGACGCAGATATCAAC
>JAYVOT010000168.1:0-8700 GCA_043757795.1 Chthonomonadaceae bacterium
GCAAACAGTTCGGTGGTTCGTTTGCCACATGATTCAAAACTGCATCTATAAGAACGGGCAGTTTGCGACGCTTTTTTTCGCCTTAGGTCTGGACGGAACGGAGCTATACGACGCGCCCTTCCCCAATCCCATTTACGAACAATGCGAGACAATGCGCAAAGCCAAGTAAGAATCGAACCTTATGGTGTGAGAGCCGGAGGCTGAAGCCCGAATACGAATCTCATTTGCGCTCAGTCATAATTTGCAAATCGCGATTTAGTCGTACAGGAGACTCGAATGCGCGTTCACTCCATTCCCGCAGTTGAAGGCTTCACCTTCGCTTGTTCCCGGAAAGCGATTGACGTTTGTTTTGGGAAAGATTAAGATTAATTGGATTTCGTTCGGAGCGATCAACAGACGTTTCAATTTTGATTCGCATCAAATTAATCGGCCTTCACTGACTGGGGCAGTCGTCGCTTCTTTGTCTTTCAATCCGAATCTAAGCATCTACAATCCGACTCCGAGCGCTCATATTTGTCTCTATCCTGTGCGAAAAGACATTTATGACGAGATAGGCAAACCCGCTTTTTCGGAAATCGTCCTTCCGAAATTTCGAGAGTGGCTGGAACAAAAATATCAAACTCCGGACACGTCAAATTCCAGAAATAGTAAAATCATCGCCGAGTGGACAGGTTCCGATCATCGTTTTCATGAGTTGACCGCTTTGTATGCCGCAACCTGAAGCGCTTCCGCGCATTCTGCAGTTTCCTTTGTGTCTAACTGCATTCCGTCCAATTTAATTGCGCATCACGGACAAGGAAATGTTCTTCTGAAAAATGCAAACGCTCTTTATCAAATTTGCATTCAAGTGCGATATAGGATTTGACTATGCGCCAGCGCAACCCGGAACGCGCTGATAATCGTCCCGGAAACGAGCCGTAGATCTTTGTGCTAAGGAAAGGAGGCAGCAAGTTGGTTTCATTCCAAACTCCGCTCGCTCTCCGCTCCGGCACCACTCAGGTGAATTGCCTGTAGCGTTGCGGCGAGCGAAGTGACAACATCAGGTTTCGAGTGCGTCTGTGGTTTTCAAGTCTTGATTGCGATCTTCGCATGAGGGATTTCAGGAACGATGGAACGCTCGGAACCTGATGTTTTATTTTTATGATGCAGTCTGAAATTCGCGCAACCAATGACATGCGTTTCCTGTCAATCATTAATACAGGAGATTCAATCGTCGAAAAGCTGTTCAAGAGTGCAGTTGAAATCCGACGAGAGTGTGGAATAACTCATTTTACGCCCTCAGTTGAAAAAAAATACTCTAAAACAGGAGGAATTAAGACTCCCTGTGCAGAATAAGCCAGCAGTCGCAATCGAAGCGCAGATTCGGTTCATTTACATCAGGAGTCTAAATAGTTGTGATATATTTCACAATCGACGTAAAATAGCGGAACTAAAGACTATTTAGAGTCGTCAGTACAAATGAACTTGACATTTTGCATTGAAAATAGCGATTAAAGACCCGATAGAGGTCTTACTCGTAAACCCCACAAGGATCAAGTTTGCCTGTTTTGGCGCAGGCGAGTCGGGTGAACCAAGCCCGAATCTTAGTTTCGCCAAATGAAAAGGATCGAGAGAGCACATGAACGCACTATCTCCCAAACCCTTGATCGCCGAAGTACTTCAATCCTGGCGCATTGCGCCCGGAATGACTTTCTCCCTGATTAGCGACGTAGAGCGTCAGCTATGGGTGCAAGAGTCGTGCCCGATCGGATCCCACTTCTGGACGTTGCAACAGGCTGAGAGCCTGATTGTCGGCGAGCGAACCGGAACGGCTCTGAAAGAACTGATTGCAGTCGGACACGAATACGTCGAGCGACATCGCATCGAATTGACTCACCTGGACAGAAAATCCGTTGCATCCGAACATCTACCGCGACGTAGCGAAGTTCTTCATCTGGAGAAACAGCGAGTTGCAGAAGCCCTGGAGACCGGCAGAAACCTGGTCAAAGCCTAAGGACTTCCCTCTGTTCCGTAGTAAGCGACTGTCACATTTTATTTATGCAGTCGTTATGCACTATTGATACCAATCAAACTTAAAGTCTCACGAGAGACGTCCGGCAAACCGTGCCGAAGAGCGCTCAGACCTTGACAAGAAAGACGTTGAGATCTGACTCACATAAAAAAATCCGCCGGACGAGAGGCGCCCTCTCGTCCGGCGGATTTTAGTTTGGGCGTTTGGAAACCTCGCAGGCGGAATGATTAGACATTCCGCGGCGATGTGGGAATATTCAACAAACTTAACGGGATGCAAGAATTTCATGCAGAGAAACGGAATCGCTTGCGAGCCTGGGCGCATTGCGAAGGCTTCATCTCTGCAATTGTCTTTTGGAGTTCAGTTGTTTTATCAGTTCGCTCGCCTGGGTTTGCGTGACGGATGCCAGCGGCGTGCTCAACGTCTCTTTCGCGAAGGCTTCCGGCTCCAGGGATTGGCGTTTGCACAGGCTCCGAATGGCTTCCATCTGACTGGGGGTGGCTTCTGAATCCGGGGAACTCTCTCTCGGTTGCGGGGGCGAAGTTTTTACTGCAGTCGGAGTTTGAATCGCCGTGTCTCCGCCCCGCTGAGATCGTCCGTTTCGCACGTATCCGCCTGTTGCATAGCCTCGTTCCGGCGCGCCATCATGCGCGTCCACGTCTCCCAACTCTTCAAAAGCCGCCACTCCTATGTTGACCGCATCGCGCAAAGCCCTGGCTTTCGAGCGCGTTTCCGCCATCCGAATCAAGCAATTTTGCATGGCTGGAGCGACGTTGTTGGGGGCTGCGTCTCCTATGCCCGTGAACTCTTTTTCGACCCCGTCTATCAGCATCGTCACGACTGCAGTGCAGATGGCAGTGCGATTATTCGCCTCGTTCGGAATCTGAACCAGCGAAGTTTTTATGGACAGTAAACCGGTTTGATGCGCCAAATCCAACAGCCCCGCATAGAGACAAAAAGTCTTTCCCTGTCTCTCCACCATGAAGTCTTTTCTCATATCAATTCGTCCTTGCAGCTAAATTCAGTAGAGGTTTGATCAATGTCATTCTACTATAATATGAAGGAAAGGGACATACCGGAACTTTTTTTTCGATTTTTTTTCGTTAATTTTTCGGGTTTTTTGTCCGCGTATTGTCTATGTATGAGCGTCAACCATAGGCAACAACTGCCAGAATACCCTATATTAGTATTTTTTTGTCTACATTTGGCGGGTTGACTTTCTATCTAAGGTGTGTCAGACTGAAATCCGATACTGATATGCGTTTAATCGCAAGCGTCGGTTTCACAACGTATTACTGGCCGCGATAGGAGGTTCACTTACGATAAGGCACAACCGAACGGTGTCTTGACGGAATACGGAAAGGAGGACATTTTATGTCCCTCAGCAACACTGCCCGAACAGGGTCAGCGATCGTAGTAGGCGTCTTTGCGTGCCTATTGGCATTCAATCCCGCCCAAGCTAAAGCTCCCCAAGATACGGACAGCCTTCGCAGCGCGAACTCTGTCAAATCAGGCGAACCCCTCGCCGCGACCGCGCAGAGCCTCACACGGCGAGAACCGATTCCTTACTCCACCCTGAGGAAGGCGACATCCCAACTACGCAGCGGAACCAGCAAGACCGTTCACGCAGGTCTCAATGGCGAAAGAGAAGTAGTCTACAAAGTCTGCTTCGCTGCGAATGGCACAGAATTGCGCCGTGAAAAGATTTCTGAAAAGGTTGTGAAACAACCCATTGACGAAGTCATTCAAGAAGGACGACGCAATGTAACAAATCTGCCATCGCGCGGATATTTTTCCGGTCGGCGAGTGGTGACAATGGTCCCCACAACTTATGACCCGTATAACTGCGGAGGAGACGGACAGGGCATTACTTGCACCGGACTTCGCGCGCATTACGGCATCGCCGCAGTGGACCCTAGATTTATTCCACTGGGAACCCGGCTCTACATAGAGGGTTACGGCTACGCCGTCGCCGCCGATACAGGCGGCGCGATCAAGGGAAACCGGATCGACCTCTGCATTGACTCAAAGCATCAGGCAAAAGGAATCGAAAGTTTCCGCCCGGTGCGAGTACACATTCTGGACTAATCAATACGATACCGGAGGTTCCAGCATCGGGGAGAGACGTTCCGAGAGGCATCATTAAAGAGCCTCGAAGAATCGCTCTTTCGTTCGACCCAATGGTCAGTCAGGAACACCGCAAAACCGGAATGATCGATCTAACATCACCGAAACAGGCCAGTGAACTTCTAAGATCGCACGGACTTCGACCACAGAAAAGACTAGGTCAGAATTTCCTTTGCGATAGAAATACGTTGAACAGAATCGTTCGGGCGGCTAACCTCACGTCCGACGATCCTGTTCTGGAAATAGGCGGGGGACTGGGCGCACTTACGCTCGCCCTCGCCGAAATCTCTCCGCTAGTTACGACAGTTGAAATCGACCTCAAGCTGGAACCGATCCTGCGTGAAGTCACTGCAGACCTCCCCAACGTTCGACTTATCTTCCAAGATTTTTTGCGGATGAACCTCGAAGAGGCTCTGGACGAAGCGTTCGGCGATAAGCAAGGCGTCGTCGTCGCGAATATACCCTACTACATCACTACTCCCATTCTTGACAAGCTCATCGAAAGCAAACGCCGCATCAAGCGTATCGTCCTCCTGGTTCAACACGAATTCGCGCAACGCATGGTCGCGCCGCCCGGGGCGGACGAGTGCGGCTCTTTCTCGCTCTATGCGCAGTATCATGCGTCCGTCGAACTCATCGGAGTGATTCCTCGCACCGTTTTTCTTCCGCAACCTGATGTCAGCTCCGCTATCATCGCTCTCAATCCCATTTCTCCCGGATCAATTCCCGTTCAAAACGAAGAGCGCATGTTTTACCTCATTCGTTCCGCTTTCTCCCAACGCAGAAAAACTCTCTTGAACGCTCTGCTCCGCGCTCCCGCCTCGTTCGGACTGGGATTTACGCTGGAAGACCGCCCTGCGCTCGAAGCGTTGCTCGAACGCGCCGGAATCGACGGCACGCGCCGCGGAGAAACTCTTTCTCTTACGGAATACGCCCGAATTTCGGACTCGTTCGACATAATTCCCGCAATCTCTGAAACCTGAAACTCTCCCGCTACGTCTATGCCTCAGACCGGACGATTGGAGACTAATATATGAACCGATTCAACGTCGCTTTAACTTGCGTTGCGCTCGCGCTTTTTGTCGCGCCGCAAAAGAGTTTTGCTCAGAGAGCCGTCCTCACGGAAGATTCCGCCTACATTCTATCTCCCGTGGAACTGATCGCCGGACCGACAGTCATCAGCAAATCCATTTCGCCGGATGGAAAAAGCGTGTTGCTGGTGCGATCAATTTCTCATCCGGGCGTTGAGAACCTGCCTTCAGTCGCAACCCCGCAACCTCCGCTGCCGCTTGAGTCTAAAGAAGTGATCTGTTGGGATGCGAGGTCTCATCGGTCTACGATCGTCTGGAAATCGACGCTCCCGCAGACGGATATTGAATTAGTCGGGATGATGGCGAAGACGGACAGCTTCTATTTTATAGTGAATGAGACTGCGCTTCCCGATTCGAAAGCTCCGCAGAATCCTCCAAAAAGCGCTCATCGATTAATGCGCGTCACTTCGAGAATGTCGCGCCCGCAGGAGGTGATTCTGCCGGAATCCGATTTCTATCTGGGAGTTGAGCTTTCCCCTACTCAACCTTTCGGAGTAATCACTCTACAGCCCTCGAACGCGGATTCTGACAAGAACGTGTTTCACAACTATCTTTTCGATGTGAGCGTACTGTTTGAGAATCGAATTCAGACGCCCCCGGAAAGATACGGAGGAGTCAGATGGAGTGAAGACGGGAATCTGGTCATAAGGCTCAGGAACCCGATCCCGCCTGTCGAGTTTTACTCAGTGGACAGTCGCACGAGCGCTCTCACACTCCTCGCAAGTCCGCCGAAACCCTACAACCCTTCGCCCTCCCTTGCCAAAAAACTGCCGATCCAAGTCGTGGAAAAGAGGGTGAGCTTTGAGGACATCGGGTTGAGGAGGGAAGTTGCGAGCGTGCTCTATCTTGAAAGCTATTTCAAAAGCAAGCAGAGCAAGGCGCTGATCTCCGCAGACGGCGCAGAACCGGCTCTCGTTCCAGGCGGCGGAGGCGTATTCTACTTGTCGAAGGGCGCTGAATGGTTTCAACCGCTTCTGAAAATGAATCTCGCCGACTATCTCATCATGAAGAAAAAGGCGGATAGAATTCGAGCCATCTCGAATGCCCGGCAACTTGGAGTTGGAGTTCTCATGTACAGCCAGGACAATGGTGAGAAATTTCCTACGCCCGACGGAGTCAACGAAAAAATCGCACCCTACCTTAAAAACGGCGATTTTGACGGTTTCAACTACACTTACGCTGGCGGAAGTCTCGCGGATATCAAGAACCCTTCGACGACAGCGCTTGGTTATGTGGACGGCGAAGGCGGACGCGCTGTCATCTACGGGGATGGGCATGTGAAATGGGAAGACAACTAAGCGGAGGGCGAACCGCCAACAAGTTTTCAGCAGTTTTACAAAAACGGATTGTCGCCACCGATGACTCCGATGTTGCGCATTCATTTCAGTCGCAAGGCAAACTGGAGAAACTGTTGCCATTTTAATAGGGGAATATTCCTAGTGCAGAGTTCGAGATACTTCTTCTCCCTAAAATTAATGCGATACTAAAAGCATTTGAAACTAAAATCTTGTATAACCCTCTAGTACAATGGCTCTTATTCACTGGTGACTGTTCAACCAAGATTCAAAGTTGACCCTCTTGGAATCGGAGTTATAGGGCGCAAAAGCCAGGTTCAATTCAATTTTAATGAAAGGATGCCGAAACAGATGACGATTCAAAACCAATCTGAAGAACCCATTAACCCTAAACAGGTTGCAGAATGGATGATAAAGCAATTGGAGGTAGAGGAAGAATTATATCAACAACCGACTGCAAACAAAATATTGGAATTATTTGGTGAAGAATTTGTAGCTCTTGACGCAAACGACGTACTCGGAATAGGCAGGAAAGTTCTCTATCAATTCAAAAAGATGACAGGCGACACGGTTGTATGGGTTGCAGTGCAAGGAGATTGGACTGCCGGATTCTGGCGTAAGCGAGACGATCAAGATAATGAAGGTAGACGTCAATATTTCTATTGAAATCCCATTTTTTCATATGAGGGTATTATTTTTTACGAAGTCTCGCAGAATATAATTCAGCATCAGGAGGAATGATGAGACATGCTTGTAGTTTTCCCTAGACGTTTAAGACTCGGTAAGAAAGTGGGGCAAGGACGCAGTGTCTGTAGGATCACCTTTACAAGCGTACGGAGAGGGTCTAAATACAAAACTCAATGGTCTAAAATTGAGCCGTTTAGCTTAATTGTCGTTGGGGTGCAGTCACAGTTGCGGCTTCTCCAAGGGAAGTACGTTCACCATACAGGCTTGGAAAGGGTATTCCCGGTCTAATTTCAGTTCCTCGAATTTGCTTCGTAAACAGGCCCGTCCGTGCTGTCCTCAATTCACTTATTTGTTCCCTCCTCATCGCACCATTTCAACTCCAATCGCACTTAGGCATTGCTTTGAATTCCTAACTTTCGCAATCGCATCGCAGATAGACGCTAAACGACGCTTCAAACGAAAAAGCAGTCATTCTGCGCTCAGAGAAGTCGCGAAACCTGGCAGTTGCTCATTTCGTATTGTGTCTAAGGTTTGTTGCAACCGAGTTTGATCCGATAGCGAAAGTTTGAAGGAGCGGAAGAGAATGAAAAACAAGAAAAAGCTGTTGGCGATTTTTATCGTGCTAGTTGCCCTGGCGCTTATCGGCTTGAATCGCGTGGGATCGACAATCGACCGGAATTTCAAAATGGAAGGCAGCAAAGTCGCTACTCTTCCCTCAAGCGCACACGAGTATCGTTGGCTGACGAACGAAAAACTCTTGATTCAGGTTCCATATTATTATTATGAGCAGGGTAGAATCAACTATCCTGTGCGCTATCAAATTTTGAACATCAAAGACGGTTCGCTCGATCAGCTTGCGGGATTGAACAACTGGGTCAACGGCAGAGAATTAGGGGCGGGAACGCTCCTGAATAACGAGCCGAAATCTATCTCGCCTGATGGAAAATGGCTCCTATCGTCCGAGGTGAAGTGGATCGGGATTCACTCTTGGACCGGCACAAACCTGTACTGGTTGCTGAGTCTAGACGGAACGAAACAGATTCCCATTAAAACCCAGGATGGATTCGTCAAGTGGTTGCCGGACAGTTCCGGGTTTGTCTCGGCCCGCTACCTGAGCAACGGTCCGGCAGGAATCGGCAAATATTCACGTTATCTCGTCAAATTGAATCAGTTGAACAAGCGCCTCCCGATACCCGGCGTTTTTCATGACGGATTTGCAGAGTCGGAATCCGTTATAGTCGGCAATCAAATTGTTGACCTGATCGCCGACTATCAACCAATAGCCAAACAGTCGGTTTTGAAGATCGCTTCGGTGCATGTAGTTAAAAAAGATGTAGAAAATTCAGTCATAGAAACTACTGGCCCAAAACTCTCTTTGCCGCCTCACAGTGAAAAGTCGTATGCCTCCTCCTGCATTCTCTCGCCGATCGGCAACCGACTTTTGTGGACTTTTCAGGAAAACTTCATGATTTCTAAAGGCAACATTTTT
>JAYVOT010000169.1:0-2368 GCA_043757795.1 Chthonomonadaceae bacterium
GCGGATGCTCTTCAGGAGGTCTTTCGCCTCATTCCTCAAAAAGTCGAGGTTCGGACGAACGGGGAAGTGACGTGCAGGCATAATAATCCTCTTTCTTGCGCCGCCCGTGTCCGCGATTTTGGGCGAAAAAGAGGTTCATGCGAACCTGAGCGAAATGTGTGAAATTCAGGGAGACTCTGTCCTGCCAGCGGATTTGCGGCGTCCTGCACGCCGTAAAATAATTATACTGCAAGCCCTGGCAACTGTCAATAGGGCGCGAAATAATCTCTTTACTCATGTTGCGCAACCAACAAATCCGTGTGTTGAAAAGACCCTTCAAATGGATGGGCGTTCTCCGGACGTGAGAAACGATGATGGCGCTATAGCGACAGGCAATCCCTTTGATATAGCGCCTTCGGCGGGAAGATACAGTTTCGATGCGGGATTTATCATCTCAAGAAGAAAATACGATCGCATCGCCATCAACAGTCCCGACGGGCAGAGCTTTTTCGCTATAGCGCCTTCGGCGAGAAGCCCTTCGGGCAATAGATGCAACTCGCATCATTGGGAACCTCACCCCCGACTCCTCTCCCGAGCGCCTGCTTCGCTCGCTAGGAGAGGGGAGGCAAAGAAGGTGGCGGAGAGTTGGGAATCGTCACATCGGGCAAGCCCTTTTCAACTTTGTGCCGGGTGTTTTCATTTCAATACCCGGCTAAGCGCAGAGCGCTTCCGAACCCCGACAGCCTGAACACTGAACCTCACGAAACTTGTGTTTTCAACACCTGGACATTTCGCCCTACGGAGTGCGTAACATGAAGTAGTAATTCTTGCGGGTTGCCTCATCCTCGATAGATATGGAATCTCGCTACGCAGCGATGCGACCCGCTTTCCGTCTGGATTTGTCTGCAAACATCGCTGCATCAGACCCGCACAACAATGATGCCAGGTCCGCTCCGTCTTCCGGAAAATTTACTATTCCGACGCTGATCCCGATTTGAGGGAAGTCTTGTTCTTTCGTTCTCAGCTTTTGACCATGCCTTTCGACTGCCAACTTGAGCTTTGTTGCGACGATCTCAGCAGGGATTCTGCCGGCACGTGAGAGTACGATGACAAACTCATCGCCTGCGTATCGAGCGGCAAGATCGTAGTTTCGAACATGCACTTTCAGGATATCCGCGACCTCTTTCAATGTCTGATCGCCGCGAGCGTGACCGAATCGATCATTGACAGGCTTAAAGTTGTCAAGATCGATGTATAGAACCGCCATGGGAGTGTTCTCCCTGCCGGAGCGATTGATTTCATTCTCTAAAAACTCTCTCAAGTAGCGTACGTTCCTAAGACCGGTAAGCGTGTCCGTGTACGCACGTTCGTGTACCTCTCCATATTTCCGGGCGCTGTCGACGACGCGGCTAGCTTGCATAGCGATCTCTCTAACGATTCTTTGCGTGTCCGCGCCGAAATCGTCCTCTTCTTTCGAATAGAGATTGAGCGTCCCTACAGCTTCATTATTCACCAAAAGAGGGACGACCAATTGCGTTTTGAAGTCGCTCCACGGGTCGCTCACCTGTCTGAGAGTGACATCCGCTTTGATAAACTTTGATCTGGTAATCTCGCCTTTTTTATATGCTAATCCCGTGACGTATGCGCCAATGCGTGCCTGACTCCCTAATAGGTGTCTTGAGTTTGAACCTTTCGCTTCGCATGCGATCAAGTATTCTCCATCTTCTACAGGCAAAAAAAGCGCGCAAGCCGAGCAAGGAATGATGTCCATAGTGCAGCGAATGAGCGCCTCAGCCACCGCTTCGATGTTCATTGAGCCTGCTATCGCTTGAGAGAGCACGTAGAGACCGCGAGTTTCGCGTTGCGCAAGGGCGATTTTTTCTAGGGCGTTTTTGGTCTCTACCCGCGTGTTCATCAACGCCTCTGTTGAGGAATTCCCCCCGATAGTGAGTGGAGGAGTAGCGCGCTGCATCGCTCTCAGTTCAAGAGTCGGGATGATTTTTTGAAATACCGCGACTACGTCCGGGTCAAAATGAGTGCCGCTATCTGCAACTATTTCATTCAGAGCGAATTCTTGAGAGAGTTGCTCACGGAATGGACGAGGTTGCAACATAGCGCTGTAGGCGCTTGCGACAGCCAGGAGGCGTGATGAAAGCGGTATTCGATGGCCGCTCAGACGATCCGGATACCCGCTTCCGTCCCAATGTTCCGTGTGATGCCTGACAATCGGAAGAATGTCCCATGGGAAAGGGATGGGGGCGAGGATTCGAGTGCCGAGAATTGAGTGAGACCGAAGTTTTTCCATCTCTTCATTCGTCAAATCCTCTTTTTTGTAGAGTATCTGATCCGGCACTCCCAACCTGCCAATGTTGTGCAGGAGAGAAGCGAC
>JAYVOT010000170.1:0-2367 GCA_043757795.1 Chthonomonadaceae bacterium
GCAAGATCGTCTATCACAGGGCTAGTGGGTTTCTCGTAGCCGTAACAGCCAAGTCTCGTGGCTCTAAGAGTGTCGATTACGATAAATATGATGTTCATAGCGCTACATTATAGGCATCTTGCGCTGATGATGTCAACTGACTCTTGACATGAAACCTGTCAGGCGCTAAACTAGGGGTATCGCAAAATAGATTGATAAATTAGTCGAAATGCGGTCGTCGCCTGAATCCGCTACTCTGCATCCAACCATCAAGGAGATGAAGCTGTGAATCACTCGGAACCACCGAGATCCCCTCGATCCAAAGACCTCGAAGTCTCAACAGACTCAACCGACAACAAAAATCTTGCCCAAGAAAACAAGAAATCTGAAAAAAACGCGTCTAAAAAACGAATTATTAAGTGGATTTCCTGGGTATTCGCTTGCCTTGCTTTCTGTTTTATCGGGTTTGCAGCCAGACTCTATTCTTCCAGCCCTACTCTCAAGTCCCTCATAGACGGATTTTTTCGAGACTCTCGGCACCCGCTAGACATCTCCGGACACTTCTCCGTTGAAAACTTTTTTCCAAAAGAAAAACACAAAGGCCTTACATTGATGTTTCTCGGTTGCGACCACGACTACAAGGATACCGATGCACGACCGAATACTATCCTGAAATCCAATGGGCGCAGCGACGCTGTGATGTTGGCAAGGTTTGATTTTGTAGACAAAACACTCAGCATTCTAAGTTTAGCAAGAGATACTAAAGTTCATATTCCCGGATACGGATTTCATAAGTTGAATGCCGCGCATGAATATGGGGGGCCCGAACTCAGTCGCACCACGATTAGCCAGGATTTCGGAGTAACTCCGGACTATTACGTCGATATCAATTTCGAGAGCTTTCAGCAGTCTGTGGATGCGCTTGGAGGAGTCGACGTCACAATACATAAGCGATTGAAATATGATGACAATTGGGGCAATCTTCATGTCGATCTCAATCCCGGCTATCAACATTTGAATGGTTACCAGGCGATGGGATACGTCCGCATTCGTCACTCGGACAACGATCTTGAACGGCAGAAAAGGCAACATGAGTTCATTGAGGCTCTCAGGTCGAAAATCTCTTCTCTTGCAGGATTGAGCAAAGTTCCAGGTTTACTAGACGTCATCTCGAAAAATACGAAAAGCGATATGTCGAACGACCAAATAGTTACGCTTGCAAATTTTGCTCGACAACTCCCTAAAGAAAGCGTTCATCTAGAGACGATGCCTGTGACGGAAGGCTCTACCTACGTTTATGTCAACCCTCATAAAGCTGAAGCCTTGATTCGAAAACTTTTTTACAAGGACGATAAGATAGTAGCGTTAAACGTCAATGTCCCGGATTCCTTCTCTTCAAACAAATCGGCTTCTTCAAAACATAAACGCCGTACGGGAGCAAGCGAGGAGGATTCATCGGACGTTCGTGTAATAGAAGGGGAACGAAAACGGATCAGCAAGCCGGAGACTGAACCGGAAAATAGCGCTGAGTCTCCGAATAGCATGGAGGATCCTACTCAATCTCCGGACGCTTCAAACGAACCCGATAAGAAGAATGCTTCCGAACCGCAAAACTCAGACAGAGCGGAAAAGCCTGAAAAGAGAGATAAAGCGGAGAAAACCGATCCAGGATCGGATAAGAAAACCGATGGTTCAAAATCTGAGGACAAGCCGACAAAAAACTCGAAAGATGGCGGTACGACCACTAGCGGGGACAACCGTTCGCCTGGAATAAGAATATAAGCGAATGAAATTATTTTTATGGATAGTCGGCGAATTTCCATCGTTCGTCGCTCCTTTTCGCACGTTGCAGTCCTCTATGACGAGTAAATCCAGTTTTGAAAACTTGTAAATATTTAGAACTCATAGCTAAAGGCATTTAACCGGTTTCTTGCGCGACGTTCCAAAGATAAGCAATTTAAAATAAAAGATAGGCAAGTAAAAATACGAAGCCCCTCCGATTAAAAATCGGAGGGGGCTATAAAAACTTCGGCCTGCAAACTATCTCGCTTCGCGACCTTCGGCTTGTCGTCTAGCTTTTGCGATTTTTCGTAAACGGGCTGCTGCTTCTCGGCGACGCTTGTCGCTAGGCTTCTCGTAGTGTTCGTGAGCGCGCGCTTCTTTCAAAATGCCGCTCTCCATAGTCTGTTTCTTAAAACGGCGAAGAGCCGCTTCGATCCCTTCGCCAGTCTTAACGATGACTTGTGCCAATGTGTAACAATCCTTTCATGAGTCTCCCTTAATGCGGGCTAAACAGCGACGGGTGGATGAGTCGCAAATATATACTTCAGTATACCGTAACTATTCGATCTTTGCCTGGTTTTTTTAAAAAGAGTCGCGTTCTATTTG